>JACZJL010000176.1 GCA_014860585.1 Bacteroidales bacterium
GAACCTTTGGAGGATCCCTTTGGGATAAGGTTGTGAAAGTTGGGGATTTCAGATGTGTACTAAGGTTGAGGAAGGAGGAATAAGGTTTTTAGTATTTCTGAAGATCCGTTACCACCTTCTCGTGCGTTTTGCGCTATACGGCTCAGGCGCCAGCCTGAGCCGCATCTATCCCGGCAGGCTCAGCCTGCAAACATTTTTACCCAAACCATTAACAAAGCCAGATTTTTAACCATTTTCCCATTAACAATTCACCTATTTTTCCATCTTCCGCCATCCATTTTGTCCGTCTGGGTTTTAAACGGACAAAATTCCTGAAAAATTGAGCAATTGATTTTCAGTGTGTTGAAAAAAACTTTGTCCGTCTGGGTTTTAAACGGACAAAGTTGTCGGTGATTTGTTTGGATTTTCCGGATACCTGACATTATCTTTGCCGGTAGTTATTCACTAAACAATTTTAATTATGAAAAAAATTCTCGTGTTCATTTCTGTTTTTGCCTTGGCAGTTGCTACAATGGCACAGACTTTACCTGAAAATCAGCAAGGTGGGAAACCAAATCAGGACACCCGGAGTGGTGTCTCAGTTATTTATGAAGTTGCGCCAACTGGTTTCATTTCATCGCTTGCGGTTACACAAGCCGTTCGTGTAAGTCCATCTGATCCTGCATCTCGCGCTCCCTCAATAGTGCTCACCAAAGCACCGGATTTGGGACCTTGGTGGCAATTGATCAACAATATTGGGGGAACATACGTGTACTCTAATAGTTTTATTTCGCCTGGTGATGGCAAACCAATTGATTTAGGCATGTGGCTTATGGTGGGATATCTAGGTACTCCACTTCCAAGTATCCGTTTCGAGATATGGGGCGATAACGGAGGTGCACCCGATCCAACGAATGTTTTAGCCACTACCGGCTCTCTTGCTCCAGCAGCCACAGGCACATTGGCCTTTTTTAGTTCGCCAGTATTACCCGGCGCTTCCATCTTAACCAATGGATCAAAGTATTGGTTTTGCGCTACAGTAGTGGGTGAACCATTTGCAATAGGGGGATATCAAACTGGTGGACACACACAAAACAGTGTGTACAATGACAATGGAACTTTTTGGTTTTCCAATGACCCGGCAGGAATTTTCTTTGATGGACAAAATTATACACCTGAGATGGCCTTTCAGGTAACAATTGATTCCATTCCACCCTCAGTCCCCCTTACCAACTGGGCGCTGTACCTTGGCATTTTCCTGATGGTGATGTTTACGGCTATCCGTTTTAGAAAGATGGTCTAAGAATTTTTCTCATGATTGATGAAAAAAGCTGCTTCCCGCGAAGCGGCTTTTTTATTTGTAGTCGTTCGGCATAGGTCATTTATCCTGCGATAGCTGAAACCCGTACCGGGTTTCTTTTGTCATTCTCTCCCGTCTGTTCCTATTATAGCTGAAACCCATACTGGGTTTCTGTTGTTATTCTTATCCATCCTTTGCTACTATAGCTAAAACCCGTACCGGGTTTTTGGATTGTGGATGCAATCGTTTTCCCTACGATAGCTGAAACCCGCACCGGGTTTTGAATCGAATATTTTCTGGTTGTTTCTCAACACCGTAGGTGTTGCGCTATAGTAGCATAAACCCACGCTCTATTGATCGAACCCAAACTCCGTAGGAGTTTTGCTATAGTAGCATTTCCGTTTTAGAAAGATGGTCTAAGAATTTTTCTCATGATTGATGAAAAAAGCTGCTTCCCGCGAAGCGGCTTTTTTATTTGTAGTCGCTCGGTCCAGGCTCCAGCCTGAGCCACATCTATCCCGGCAGGCTCAGGCTGCAAACATTTTTACCCAAACCATTAACAAAGTTTGATTTTTAACCATTTTCCCATTAACAATTCACCCATTTTTCCCGTTCCTGGCCATCCATTTTGTCCGTCTGGGCTTTAAAAGGACAAAATTCCCGAAAAATGGAGCGATTGATTTTCAGTGGATTAAAAAAAACTTTGTCCGTCATGGATTTGCCAGAATAAAAAATTTGATTGACATGATGATTTCCTTACAAACTGTATTTAAATTTGCCGGTAATTTATTACCAAAAATTATTGTGAAAATGAAAAAAATACTTTTAACTGCAATGTTCATGATCTCAATGCTTACTTTAACTCAGTCACAAGAGCTGAAGAGAAACAAAGGAGATGATCCTCAATCATTCATTGATTATGTTAATTCAGGGCTTCAATTTCAGTCAGAAAACCCTGTTTTACCTGCAAAACCTTTAACTCCCACAAGGAGTATGTATTATTACACTGACCGTGCAGTTTTTGATGCAGAGCACCCTGGACTGCCGGTTGAAGGCTTCGAAAACAGTACGATAGGATACGCTCAAATTGATGTGATACCAGATCCATTGAATGCTTTTTCTAACAATGCTTACTTTAACCCGGGCGATATCCTGCCTGGAATAAGTTTTTGGGTATCTGCAAATGACTTTGGAGACGAATTTTCGATACTTGGAGAGCAATATGCCGGAAACAATAGTAAGACAATCGTTGCTAATTATTTAGCTGACAATTTTCGTATCGTGTTTGATCCCCCGGTAAAGGCTGTCGGTATGGATATTCAGGAGTTTTTCGGCAACGGCTTGTGTCAGGTGGATATTTATGATCCCGATTATAATTTATTGGCCTCGGTTCAGTCACCTGCAAATCCTGAGGGCGTTTTCTGGGGTGTTGCTTCAGATGATCCAATAGGCGAGATTAATATTATTTCGTTGGGTTATTATTCTGAGGGTGCCGACAACATTGCATTTGGAGAAGTATCCTCCCCCTCAGTCCCCCTCTCCAACTGGGCGCTCTACCTCGGTATTTTCCTGATGGTGATGTTTACGGCTATCCGTTTTAGAAAGATGGTCTAAGAATTTTTCTCATGATTGATGAAAAAAGCTGCTTCCTGTGGAGCGGCTTTTTTTGTTTATGGTCGCTCGGATCAGGCTTTTTTGGTTTCGGTTGGCTGATTATCCTGCTTCAGGTTGGCCATAAACTCCCGCGGGGTTTGCCCGGTGTATTTTTTAAAACAGGCGTAGAACGATGATCTCGACTGAAAACCGGACATATCGGCCACTGCGTCAATCGTGTAATTTTTGCCGTTAGCCTTCATCATATCCATGGCCTCGCGCACGCGGTAATCGTTGATCAGGCTGTAGAAGTTTTTTCCCATCACTTCATTGATCACCAGGGTCAGTTTGTTTTTGCCAATACCGGTTTTACGGCTCAGGTCGCTGATCGCAAAACGTTGATCCAGATAGGGTTTATCCTGCAAAAAGTGTGTTTCTATTTTCCGGATGATTTCACCTGCTCCATCATCCGGGACTACCTTTTTTTCTTCCATTTGGGTCAATACCGGATGATTCCTGTCTGGTGTTTTCTTAGGTGGTTTGATCAGTCCCACCCGTGAAACCTGGGTAAACAGGTCATCCTGCTTCATAGCAAAATAACCCGCCACACCACTGCTGAAAAGGATAACCAGGTTAAAAGCAACCGCGGAAACTATCGTCTGATTGCTTACAACCAGAAGTTGAGCCGCAGCTGCAACCATAAACACAAATAAACCCGAGGAAATGAGGTAAACCCAATTGAATTGCATGTAGGGTAAATGTGAAGGACGCATCTGAACAGCCGCATGCTCCATTTTTAAAAGTTTCACCGTTTTAAATGCTGCCAGCACAAGTTGGACAATAAGTAGCAAACCTGCCCCGGTCCAAAACACCAGTAAACCATAGTTTGCTGTCGTGATTGGGTTGTTGAGAAGGCTAACGTCAGTGTTCAGAAAAATTAGCTTTTGATGGTTGGAGTTGAATCCGTAAGTTACCAGGTTCAACAGTAAAACCAACAGAGGCGGGATGAAAAGAATAAATCTTGAAATAGTGCTGAGATGATTTTTCTCCTTAACCAGTGATAGGATGTACAGAAAATATAAAGGGGGTAAAGTGAGCAGGAGCGGGATGAAAATGAAATACATCCACACCATCAGGGTTTCATTTGCCGAATAGTAAAGTGCGTTCAACAACAGGAAGCCGGTCATGCTCAGCAGCAGCAACCCGAGGTACCTGCGCGCAGAATTGGTTTTTTTGAAAGAGATGAGTTGAATGGTGAAATACAACAACTGGTAAATGGGAAGTGAAAAAAGGATTACCTCAAGATTTTCATTGGAAATCATTGCTGAACAGATTTAACTGAGTGCAAAACTATGAACTTTAAAATATGTATTGCAAAAAATTGAGCATAACATACAAATAAATTTTTGCGCTATATTCGCCGCATAAAGTGAGTTCGTAAAGTTTAATCAATAAATGCCGATAAGTATGTCACAAAAGCCCGGACAATATAAAAGCAGCAAGGAGGAGGATAAAGCGAAGCAAAAGGAAAAGCAGGTCAAACAGGAAGCCTACCGGCAGTTTATGCGCCAGTTCAAGCCGCTGCTGATCGCAGTTGCACTCTGGTTCATTGCCAATGCAATTCTTCATCTACCGGCCATCAAAGACCAGGTGCAGGAGCTTTTTGTCAGGTTCACTTTAAATTCAGCCCTGGCTTTTGGCAAACTGCTGTTCATACCCGTGGAAAGCCGTAGCTTTCCCATGATTACCGTCGGCGGTTATACGATGGAAGTCATCATGGAATGTACAGCCTACAATTTTTATGTTTTCGTGATTTGCCTCAGCTTGCTGTCACCCGTAAAATGGACACAACGGCTGCTCACCCTGGTGATTTTTGTTGCATCGGTATTTGTAATCAACAGCTTCCGGTTCTACACCATGGGCTTCATTGCCATATATTTTGGCGACCTCTTCGACAGCATCCACGATTACCTTTGGAATGTTCTCTTCGGGTTTTTGGTATTCCTTATCTGGTTGTGGAGATTCAGACCGCAAACTCCGGCAGCAACAACAATAAATTAATCATCCCATGGCTAAAAAATTATCAACTCCTGTCAAACTGATGATCCTGATTGTTTTGACCATCCTGTTTTATACGCTGTGGATTTACGGACTTGAAAAGGCATATACTAAATTTCTGCTCGGTGGAACCAACACTGCTTTAAGCATCATCAAAACTGACACCCATATCGAGCTTGAAAAAGAGAACGAGACCTACCAGTTCAGAGTTCGCACAAAGATTGACGGACGAAAGGCCTCCTTTCCGCAAAAAATCGGTAGCCTGTTGCAGCCCACAGTGATCATCCTTGCATGGCAGCTTTTCCTTTTTTTCGTCCTTGGCAAAAGGGATGCATTGCGCTCGCTCGGGATAAATCTGGGTATCTTCTATCTTGCACAAATCCTATTGTTGGTTTTTCTATCCGGTTTCTATGTTTCAGAGGTTCAGAAGTTCATTTACCTGATGTTGATGGATAGTTTTTACGTCATAGCCATCGTGCTGGTTATCAAAGACAGTATTCTTTATCCTGTTTTCAGGAAGGCCTGATGCATTGATGAGATGAGTGATTTTTAATGCAATTGCCTTTGTTACCGCTGATTTGGAAACCAAAAGATGCAGTGTCTCTAATCCAAAGGAGATAATTTTGAAAACAAACTGCAACCTTTACAAGCAAATGCCAGCCAAAGTGCAGCCTTGTTTGAACGGCACTGAAGCTCTGGTAGTGGTCACAGGCGCCCTGTGAAATTGGATGTACGTAGTTAGAAGCACTTAAAAGTATTGATTGACTTTTGACCGATTCACCGGGTGACTTTCGAAGTATTGAGGCAGGTAAAACCACTTAATACCAGGTAGTTATCATTGGTTTTAGTAGAAAACAGCAAACTTAAAAGCAATATCACGGATCTGTGCTCTCCCTTCTATTGTCCTCCCTCATCCTCTTTTGTCCAGGGTAGGATAAATTCGTAGGTTTTGTTCACTTCATAGTTGTAATCAAGCACGTCGATGTAGTAAAAAGTTTCGTGTACTTTTTTGCTTTCGGCAGTGTGCATGTTGAACACTTCAAATTCAACTTCAACCTTGTCGAGTGAGTTTTCGAACTTGTAAATGTACTGCATGCCGGTGAACCAATAGCCCTCTTCATTGCAATTACCTTCACGGTTAAAAGCTCCTGAAACATTATTGTTACAATATCTTTTGTATATGGAAAGTGAGACCTTTCCCTGGTAAGGCTCATAATCCTGGTATTGTACTTTGGCCGAAAGCACAAATGACTTTTCGATGAGTTGTTCTTTTGTATCATCGCAAATGTCTTTATTTTTGTCCGCTTCGCAGGATGATAATAAGGAAAAAGCAATTCCGGTAAAAAGCGTGAGGATAATTGATATTTTTTTCATGTGACAAATATAGTGTTTTGTCAAAAAACAGATGAAAAAAATCTGGTTATTTTTTCAAACTATTATATTGATTTGCTGAGGATTGTTTTTTTTCTGAAGCCATACTCCCGGTGCAATGCTGAGATTCTTTGAGTGGCTTTGTGAGATAGCTATTGCGCAGAGAGTCGCCATGAAGACACAATCCGGTGCGTACGGGACACAAAGACAATATTTTAAAATACATGGTTTTTCAAGAAATCAGCCCAAAAATCTTGCATAATAAATTGATGACCTATTTAGAAATTAGTGACTCATGAAAGAATCAGCAGTTTTTTAGAAAGCACTTTATACAAGACGCAGTTTTCTTCGTTAATGGAGCCAGGTGTTTAGTAATTTATTTCGTTTTTTTTCTCAAGCGATAAACCTTTTCATTTCTTTTGCATCTAATGATCGTATTTCAATCATTAAATAAACTTTTAATATTAAAAACAATGAAGAAATTAATGTTTTGTGTGTTCACACTGCTGGTACTTATCAGTTTTACTTCCTGTGAAAAGGATAAGAATGAAAATGATACAACGGAAACCAACCTGGCTGAAAACGATGCCATTGCCGAAAGCGCATTTGATGAGATCAGCGAGATTGCCGACGAAGCCTTCGGACAGGCAACCGGAGAGTTGAAATCAACTGATGACGCAATCAGGAGACTTGGTCCATGCGCGACGGTAACGTTGGATACGACCGTGATGCCGCGTGTAATGACCATTGATTTTGGCGAAGAAAACTGCCTGTGTAACGATGGGAAATGGAGACGCGGGAAAATCATTGTGACTTTCACCGGACGCTATCACAAACCCGGAACGATCATTACCCATACTATGGAAAATTATTATGTGAACGATAACCATGTTCAGGGGACAAAAGTGATGACCAACCTGGGACCCAACACTAACGGACAGCCTGAATACAGCACCGTGGTGGATGGCAGCATCACGTTTTTTGAAACAGGGGTTGTTGTTTCATGGGAATCAGATCATTTGCGCACATGGATCGAAGGATTTGAAACGCCGGAATGGTTTGACAACGTATTCCTGATCAGCGGTTCAGGTAGTCATTCCAACAGTAACGGAGGAGGATTTACCCGCACTATTACCGAACCGTTGCGTCGTGAAGCTTCATGTAGCAACATTGTCAGTGGTATTGTGGAAACCGTGCCGGTCAACCGCCCAACCAGAATACTGAACTATGGCGACGGCGCCTGCGATAACATCGCAACGCTAACTATTGGCGAAAACACTTACATCATCAGACTTCCGTAAATTTTACATGAGATTCCGGAGAAAGTAGTTTCAGATTTCTCCGGAATTTCTCAGTTCTTTGCATAAACCAAAAGAACAAAGCCAGGATTGAAAACCGATAATGCCGATTTCAGGAATCTTGTCCGGGAGCACAGCCAGCGGCTTTACGCCCATATCCGCAGTATCTTGCTCAATCACCATGACACTGACGATGTGCTACAAAATACGTTTGTTAAAGCCTGGAGCGGAATCCATGAGTTCAGAGCAGAATCGGAAATATCAACCTGGCTGTTCAGAATTGCCACCAACGAGGCGCTGCAGCACCTGAGGAAGCAGAAGTTGAGGAAATTGTTTTTTATGGGCTCTGATACTGAAATTTCCGATGACGTTGTGCAAAGTGATGCCCCCGATGGCGAGGCCATTCAGAGAAAACTCGAACAGGCGATGAAAACTCTTTCGGTGCAGCAACGGATGGTTTTTTCGATGAAATATTTCAACGAACTGAAATACACCGAAATTGCCGGGATTCTCCAACTGAAAGAAGGTTCGCTCAAGGCAGTTTACCACAATGCAGTGAAGAAAATTGAAAAATACATTACAGAAAATGAATGATTTGTCACATCATAAACTTGAAAACCTGAAAGGCCGTCACGCTGATGCCTTTGCAGATATTCCTGCAAATTATTTCGAGGATTTGCCCGGAAAAATCATGGCCGGAATTGAGGAGCATAAGGATCAATCCGGGAAAAGCCTGGGGAGATACACACGGTTTGGGATTGCTGCCGGATTTCTGGTGCTGATTGGTCTCTCTGTTTTTCTTTTCTTCCGGGATGGAAATGGTAGTTCCAGCCAGCAAATCACCGAGCGTATTAAGGAGGTTGTAGTTCCTGAGGATACAACAGCCGGAATCGTGGATCTTAAAGATCAACTGGCACTTGTCGTTCCTTACGATACCAATTTCAATCCTGACGAACAAACTGTCGAAACATCGGAAATGATTGATCCATTCGCTGAACTTGGCGAAATACCACTTGAAGCGCTCATGGAATATTTGAATGAATGGGAAGAATTTGAATTTTAAAAACAAGGATATGGAAAAGACATTGTCTTTAACAAAATCGTTAATTGTTTTCATTTTTTTATTTATAACCGGAATATTATCAGCGCAGCCAGGTCCCGGACCCCGGCAACAGGAAAAAATTGAGCTGATCAAAACAAGATATCTGACAAGGCAAATGCAATTAACAAGCGCCGAAGCAAGGGTATTTTGGCCGGTTTATGATAAGTACCAGGCAAAGCTTGACCAATTAAAAAAAGATCGTGAGGACTGGGTGCCTGATTCACCAGATGCTTTTGATACCATGAATGACACCCAGATTGATGCATTGATTGATGGCCGGCTGGCACATGCCGAAGCAGCTCTCGATGCACGAAAAGACCTGATTAAAGACCTCCGTGAAATCCTGCCTCCACGCAAAGTTGCTATTTTTCTTCGGGCTGAACAACAATTTGCCAAAGAACTCCGGGATAGAATTCAGGAAAAACGCGGGCAGCAGTCTCCTCCAGATTCAGATTGATTTTTCAGGGTGTTTGCATCTGTTCTCAAGGCCTTTTTCGAAAATATTTTTTTCCTTTGCATGCCAGTAAATAGCCCTGCAAATGGAAAAAAGACCCAGAATCAAACCGGAATTTACCAACACTGACCAATTCCTCGAAGGTCTCAGCATAATCACCCTGGTTGGCTTGTGGGCTTTGGTGATTTACGCTTTCTCTATCCTTCCCGAAACAATTCCTGTTCATTTCGACTTAAAAGGACAGCCGGATGGCTATGGCAGCAAGGCTTCGGTCTTGTTCCTTCCCATCCTTTCAACAGTACTTTTTATCGGATTGACGATCATCAATCGTTACCCTCACATTTTTAATTACCCGGTAAAAATCACTGCAGAAAATGCCTTGCGCCAATACACCATTGCCACCAGGATGATCAGGGTGTTGAAGCTGATTGTTCTGGGTGTGTTTTTTTTAATAGAGTTTTTCACGATCCGATCCGCTCTGGGTGCATCAACAGGATTGGGCATTTGGTTTTTACCCTTTATCCTTTGTGTAGTATACATCCCCATGGGTTATTTTATTATTCGTGCCTTTCGTCATAAGTGAAGGCATAAATGATTACTTTTGAACCCTTAAAACCTGATCACATCAATGGCTTTGACTGGCCACAAAATAATTGAAATTGAAATATCATGTTAGATAGCATTATTAATTTCAGCATCAGGAACAAGCTGATAGTCATCATTTTTACCCTAACAGTAGCAGCGTTTGGTATTTTTTCGGTCACACGGATTCCAGTGGGAGCCGTTCCCGACATCACCAACAACCAGGTGCAGGTGATCACCGTTTCACCCAATCTTTCGACTCAGGACATCGAGCAGTTTATCACCTATCCCGTCGAGCTGGAGATGGCCAATCTGCCTGGTGTTGAGGAAATCCGCTCTATCTCCAAGTTTGGGCTGTCGGTGGTAACGATTGTTTTTGAGGATGCAATGGGCGCCTACCTGCCCCGGCAACTCATCGCCGAGAAGATAAAAGCAGCATCGGCAAACATTCCGGAAGGATTTGGCACACCGGAAATGGGGCCGATTACCACTGGTCTTGGCGAGATTTATCAATACATCCTCGATGTTAAACCCGGATATGAAAACCGTTACACTACCATGGAGCTTCGCACACTTCAGGATTGGGTAGTAAAACGGCAGCTTTCAGGAATTCCGGGAGTTATCGAAGTAAATACATGGGGTGGATTTCTCAAACAGTACGAAGTTTCCATTGATCCGCAGAAAATCCGGAGCATGGATATTTCTATCCTCGAGATTTATGAGGCACTGGTAAAAAATAACAGCGTTTCGGGCGGCGCCTACATCGAAAAGCAAAACCAGAGCTATTTTATCCGTGGTGACGGCTTATTGAAATCAGTTGAAGATATTGAACAGGTGGTCGTAAAGAAGAACGGGAATGTTCCTGTGCTGATCGGAGATATTGCAGAAGTCAGGCTTGGTTATGCCAATCGTTTTGGGGCAATTACTGCCAACGGGGATGGGGAAAAAATCCTCGGTCAGATCATGATGCTGAAGGATGCCAACTCCAAGGAAGTGATCACAGCAGTGAAAAAGCGGGTGGAAGAGGTGCAAAAGAACCTGCCGGAAGGTGTTTTTATCAATCCGATTGTTGACCGCAGTGAATTGATTGCCAGAACCTCCTTTACAGTATTTGAAAATTTAATTCTTGGGTGCCTAATCGTGATTTTTGCGGTTATTCTTCTTCTCGGGAATATCCGGCCGGCACTCGTCATTTCGTCCATCATCCCGTTGTCGCTGCTGTTTACCATTTCGGTGATGTACCTGCTGGGCGCCGATGCCAACCTGATGAGTCTTGGAGCACTCGACTTCGGGATTATCATTGATGGGGCAGTGATTATTGTCGAATACACCGCAGTAAGGATCACAACCCGGCGAAATCAACTGGAGCAGTTTGAGGGCGACGATAAGCAGGCTCTTTTGGATAAACTGAGTTTTGAAGGAGCATCAAAAATGATGAACTCCGCCATTTTCGGCCAGGTTATCATCCTGGTAGTTTTAATCCCGATTTTTGTGTTAAGTGGTGTTGAAGGGAAGATGTTTCGCCCGATGGCACTCTCTTTCAGCCTCGCTATTGTGGGCGCCATGATTTTCGGATTAACATGGCTACCCGTCATTTCTTCGATGTACCTGAAACCTCAGAAAGAAGATAAAAAGAACCTTTCAACCTGGCTGATAGGAATACTTTACAAGTCCTATTGTCCGGTAATCCGGTGGTCCTACGATCACAAAAAGATCGTATTAAGCCTGGCATTAGTATCGCTGGTTTTTACAGTGTTTCTTTTTTCGAAAATGGGGGCAGAGTTCGTCCCAACCCTTGACGAAGGTGATTTTGTGATTCAGCCTGTTTTAAAAACCGGTACTTCACTTTCCAAAACAGTGGAAATGACCACCCAAATGGAAAAAATTCTGATGGACAATTTCTCTGAAATTGAACAGATTGTCTGCCGTATCGGGGCAGCCGAGGTGCCAACCGATCCGATGTCAATGGAGGAGATTGACATGATCATCAAGCTGAAACCCCGAAAACAGTGGGTAATAACAAAAAATAAAGAGGAATTGGCAGGGCATTTCAAGGAAGCCCTGTCGGTGATTCCCGGCGTGGAGTATGAGTTTACCCAGCCGATCGAGATGCGGTTCAATGAATTGATCACCGGAGTGAGGGCGGACATTGCCATTAAAGTCTTTGGTGAAGATTTGGACTACCTGAGCAAAATTGCCGGTGAAATCAAGCACCTGGTCGAAGAAATCCCAGGCGCTGCAGATGTTATTCTCGAAAAGACCGCAGGACTTCCCCAGATGAGTGTGAACTACGACCGGCAAAAAATTGCGCTATATGGTCTTAGCATCGAAGAACTGAACCGGAATCTCGCAATGGCTTTTGGCGGAGAGATCGCCGGTAGTGTTTTTGAAGGAGAAAAACGGTTTGACCTGGTTGTCAGATACCATAGCGATTACCGGACTGACATTGAAAACATCAGGGGATTGAGCATTCCATTGCCGAACGGAAGTTTTATACCTGTGAGTGAAGTGGCGGATATTGAATACAGTACCGGACCGGCAAAAATTTCCCGCGACAACACCCACCGCCGGGTGGTGGTAAGCGTAAATGTGCGCAACAGAGACCTGCAATCTGTAGTCACAGATATTCAACAGGTTATTGATGAAAATATCAGACTGAAAACCGGGTATTATATTTCCTACGGGGGACAGTTCGAAAACCTGCAAAACGCAACGCGCAGGCTGCAATTGGCCGTTCCTGTGTCGCTGCTGCTGATTTTCATCTTCCTGCATTTTGCCTTCAAATCGCTCAAAGATGCCATGATGATTTTCTCGGCCATCCCACTTGCCACGGTTGGAGGTGTACTTCTACTGTGGCTGAGAGGCATGCCGTTCAGCGTGTCGGCAGGAATTGGATTCATTGCACTTTTCGGGGTTGCAGTGCTCAATGGCATTGTGCTTATCGAGCACCTGAAAGCACTGCATGAAAATGGGATGACCGACATGCGTGAACTCATCCTAAGAGGAACACGCGAGCGACTCCGTCCGGTAGTGATCACCGCTGCCGCAGCTGCCCTCGGTTTTCTGCCAATGGCCATTTCAACTTCTGCCGGCGCCGAAGTGCAACGACCACTCGCAACAGTTGTAATCGGCGGACTTTTCACCTCCACACTGCTCACCATGGTGGCCTTGCCGCTGCTTTATGCCATTCTTAGCAATATTACCGGTTTTGATATGAAAAAACTAAAATTCACACGCACAGCAAAACACTTTCTCGTTCTGGTATTCATTCTGCCTTCAACCATGTTATTTGCACAGCAGCCCAATTCGCTTACGCTCGATCAGGCCATCGAGACTGCATTGAGAAACAACCGGCAGGTTAAAGCATCCGCTCTTAACGTGGAACAAACCAAAGCGCTGGTTCCTTCTGCTTTCCAGATTGACAAGCTGGGTGTTTATTACGAATACGACCAGAACAATATGGCTGAAAATGGTTACCCCCTCGGTGTGCTTGGAGTTGAGCAGGGATTTGCTTTCCCGACTGTTTATACCTCCATGCGGAAAGCCAATGAGATTGAAGTTTCCATTGCCTCTTCCGGGCTGGAAATTCAACAATTGGATCTTTCAAGAAAGGTGTCCCAGCAATATTACCACATCATTTTCCTGATGAATAAACTTGCAGAATTTGAACTGGTTGACAGCCTTTTCATTCGTTATACGCGGGCATCTGAACTTAAGCTGGAGCAAGGCATTATTGGTCAGTTGGAGTTTTTAAACGCCTCAGCTTATCACCAGCGTATTAGAACCCGGATGCGACAATTGCAGCATGATCTGACCATTGCCAATGACTATCTTGGCGCACTGATGCAATCCGACAGCGCTTTTATCATCGCATTTCAGCCACTTGAAGTGTTGACGCCACCTGCAGATCCAACGGTTTATAATCCGGGATTGCGCCTCCTCCAGGAAAATATCAGGCATCAGGATGCCATGGTCAATGTGGAACGCAACCGGTTACTGCCCGATCTAAACCTGGGATATTTCAATGGAACCAACCGCTATGAAGGAGCAGACAACTATTATGGCTATACAATTGGACTTGGTGTTCCACTATTTTTCGGAGAGCAGAAATCGAAAATTAAGTCCGGGAAAATTGCTGTGGAAGTGGCTCAGCTTCAGTTTGAAAATTATCAGAAGCAACTCGATAATCGTAAACTGCAACTTCAGAATGAGTTGGTTAAATACCGTGAAGCCATTGACGTATATATGGGATCGGGTGAAGAGCTTTTCCGGCTACTTTACAATGCGGCAGATCGTAGTTTCTCTCTGGGTCAGATTAACTACTTCCAATACCTGCAAAGCCTCGAAAATGCCATCGAAATTAAAACAGATTATCTCGAAAATGTATCTGCTTACAATCAGATTGTCATCGAATTGAAGTATTTATCGCTATAAAAAATATCCTTATGAGAAAATATCAGATTTTTCAAATTTGTTCCCTCTTTACTTTTCTTTTGTTTTTTGCAGGTTGTAGCAATCAGACTGTTACAACAGATCAGGAAGATACTAAAAATCAGATGGTCGTTGTTACCAAAATCCAGTTTGCGCATGAAAATATGGAAATTGGACAGCCAATGATAAAGCTGTTTGAAAAAAGTATCAGGGTCAGAGGTATCATAGATTCGCCAACCGACGGAAAAGCTCAGGTAAGCACTTTTGTTCCGGGGTTAATAAAGAATGTCAGCGTCAATTTTGGAGAAAAAGTAAGCAGAGGCCAGCTGTTATGCCAGATAGACAGCAAAGAGATCATTACACTTCAACAGGATTATATTGAGAGTGCGGCAAAACTTCAGGTACTTGAGAAACAATACCAGGGGGCAAAGGTGCTTTACGAAGAAAAAGTTGCCTCTGAGCTCGATTTCCTGACTGCAGAGAGTAACTTCAATATCGAGAGAGCTCGCTACAACGCGCTGAAAGCAAAGCTCACACTGATCAATCTTAATCCGGCAGAGGTAGAAAAGGGGAAGATTTCGCAAACGGTCAGTATCTTCTCACCCATCAATGGATATATCACGCAACATCATTGCACAAACGGCATGAATGTAGAAACCAATTCCTTTCTCATGGAGATTGTTGATCAGAACAAGTCATTTGTGAAACTGTTTGTTTTTCAAAAAGATGTCCCTTTTCTGCAACAGGGGCAAACGGTTCGTTTCTTTGCTCCATCACTCAAAGAAGTGGTTTACAACGGCAAACTAAGTATGATCAGTAAGTCAACGGATGTAGAGACCAATTCGGTGTTATGTACTGCCGATATAACCGGAAGCGATCATGCAGGATTGATAATCGGGCAAAACATCGAAGTGGATATTGTTACCAGGGCAATTGAAACTTTATGCGTTCCGGAAGAAGCCATCCATGCTGTGGATGACCGGAATTATTTACTGATTAAGGTGGATGAAGATCAGGAGAACCTCTACTTTCAGAAAGTCGAAGTTCAGGCCGGTTCAGTTTTCGATGGCTGGACGGAACTTATTGATTTTGAAGATCAAAAAAATATTTTACTCAGGGGTGGATACAACCTGATCATTGATTGATTTACTTTGCATTTTATTTCAAACTATGGACTGCAATCAAATTATCAGCGAGATTTATAACGAAGTCAAAGCTACAAGCCCTGATGGCAAGGTGGCTGACTATATTCCTGAACTGGCAAAAGTTGATCCTGGAAAGTTCGGAATCGCCCTGTTAACTGCCAAAGGCGAATCCCACGCCATTGGCGATGTTGATGAAAAATTCTCCATCCAGAGCATTTGCAAGGTATTTTTGCTTTCGATGGCTTTCTCAGCCATCGGCGATGATCTTTGGCAACGAGTAGGCGTCGAGCCGTCGGGTAATCCTTTTAATTCGATTATTCAACTGGAATATGAGAAAGGTAAACCTCGTAACCCCTTGATCAACCCCGGCGCCCATGTGATGTGCGACATTCTGCTGACTGAGCTGGAAGATCCGTATGAAGCGCTGCTCGATTTTGTCAGGAAAATAAGTGGAAACCGCCAGGTGGAATACAATGAGAAAGTTGCGGCATCTGAAAAGAAACTGGGGTTCCGCAATGCCTCGCTGATCAACATGATGAAATCCTACGGTAACATCCAAAATCATGTGGATGCCGTGCTGGATTTTTATTACCACGCCTGTTCCATCGAACTGACTTGCCGCCAGTTGGCCAAAGCATTTCTCCCTTTTGCCAACCTTTCTGTTCCTTTCGATTATGCCGGTGTCACGCTCACAAAAAGTCAGATTAAACGCATGAACGCCATCATGCTTTGTTGCGGTTTTTACGACGAATCAGGTGAGTTTGCCTTTGAAGTTGGTTTGCCCGGCAAAAGCGGCGTCGGTGGCGGTATTGCTGCCATCAACCCCAATCAATACAGCGTGGTTACCTGGAGTCCCAGAATAAATGAAAAAGGAAATTCGGTGTACGGGATGAGGGCACTTGAACTGCTGACTACAAAGACGGAGAATTCGATATTTTAATTTTATTCCTTATTAACTTCCGTTCTCTCTGAGCTTTAGCCTGAATATTTCTATTTAGTACTTGCCAGAAAACTCTTAATGTTGAAAATCATTGTTTGCCCACCCCTTAAGGGAGCAATGATTTTCAACGATTTACTCCCTTTAGGGCGGGGTAATTAAATCGTTGAAAATCATATTAAGGGTGTTTTCTGGCAAGTTCTATTTAGGTGCTTATCTTGCATCCCATAAATGATTACCTTTGCCCAAACTTAAATCCAATTTTTATGGAAGAAAACAATCAAAACGGGCAAACCAAACCCAAAAGAACCAAAGCTGCAGAAAAACCTGAAGTAGCCGCAAAGGAGACGATCGTCGAAAATGCCTGTCGCGCAAAGGTGAAAGAATTGATTTCGGCCCAAAAAAATGAGCTTGATGCAAAGCAAATTGCTCTCGAGCAGATGATGTTTAACCTGGAAGAATTGAACCAACGCCGTGAATTAGCCAAAAGAGCATTGAAAAAGGCCAAAGGCAATAAATTGGGAAAGAAAAAGCTCGGATTGATCATCGATGACCTCAAAGCGATAAAAGAGGAGCGCAAGTTGCTGAAGCAATTAATCAAATCCAACACCAGGAAGGCTGAAGATCTTACATCACTGATCCTTTTACTCGAAACCATTGCCTAACCAACAGTGCATTTAAGGCTATGTCTGCCCAAAACAACATCAGTTTATATAACTTTCTCGACCGGCAGATTGAACTTTTTAAAGGAAACTTTCTGACCACACGTGCTTCCATGGATCAGGAAGCCATCCACCAAATGCGGGTAGCCGTGAAAAAGATCAATGCCATTTACAAACTCAAAAAGCACATTGATTTTCCGGTAACTATTGACAAGAAACTCTTTGATATCATCAGTGCAATATATGGTAGTTCTGGTAAACTGAGGGATGTACAACTACAGCATAACCTGTTGTATCACTACCGGAAAGAACTGAAGTTTGGATTTACTGCCTTGCAGGTTTTACTCAATGAATCTGAAACTGAACTTGAAGAGCAATTAATGAGCGTGGTCGCTGAGATTGATCCTGCCAGCCTTGAAGCAGCCTCCCAAAGTTCAGGGTTGCCAGAAAATCTTCAAAACCTTGCCGGTATTGAAAGAGAAAGTATAATATTTATCTACAGGAAAATTGAGAAGATAGAAAAACTGATGCTGCTCATTCAAAATGAGAAGTTTGTCCATGAACTGCGGAAGCAGGTAAAACAATTGTTTTTCGTTTTGCAGTTCCTGCACAGCCATTTCCCTGAAAGCACTTTTGGCAATTATGATTTGAAGCCCTTTCAACTGGTTGGGGACAGGCTTGGCCAATGGAACGACCGCAGCATGTTCATCCAACGAATTAATGCGTTCGTTGCACTTCAGGAACCAAATTTTATCAGCGAAAATGCCGAGTATTATCTATTACTCAAAAGTGTTGAGGATGATAAGCGCAGCCTGTTAAAGAATGTTGATCTGATGCTCTATATGGAGATGATCAACCTAAAGGCACTTTTTCCCGAAACAGATGGAAGTAACCAGGTTGAAATTCCAAAAAATTAATCCTAACCTGGTTAAAATAGAAATTTCAAAAAACAAAAAACAAATCTCTCCATAGGAGTCCTATGGACAAATAAAACTCTCCACAGGAGTCCTTCAGACAATGTTCAAAGGAAAAAATTCAAACAAAGAATGAAGCTAATGCTACGGAACAGTTTCGAATTTTATTTCCTTGAAATTCGTATTTATTTGTCTTTTGACATTTGTCATTTGGAATTTCTGCCCAAATAAGCTGCTAAAGCATCGCCTTTATTTCCGTTGTTTCGATAGGATAATGGCCTTTGAAAATATTTCCATGATGGCCGTCGATGGCAATTTTATCGCCAGGTTTAAACAGATAGCTATTGATTTGACACTCTTTTAGGATATCGTTCACAATCATGTCGGTGCAGTTGACAACGCAGGTTTTTCCAAGTCGCACAGCTGTCACGGCGGCATGTGAAGTGGCGCCCCCCTTTGCAGTGAGCAACCCGTCACATTCAAAAATCATCCCGATGTCGTCAGGTACAGTATCCGGCCTTACAAGGATGAGCCGTTCTCCCGGGAATTTCCTGGCCAGTGAGATCAGGTCATCTTTGTCAATGGCAACAATTCCGTTCATAGCACTGCCCCCAATACCGATACCACGCCCCACCAGTTTCATTTGCCCGGCTGTACTGCTAAAAACATTGATGCGCGTGGGTTGATGCAAGTCCTGGTCGCGGGTTTGCAGGATAAAAAGATCCTCGCTGTTTTCCGATTCAAAGGTAAATTCAATTTCCTGAGGGCTGAAGCCAAGGTCTTCAGTCATCTTAGTGGCTATTTTGTGAATTCGTCTATAGATTTCCGGCAGTTTGGTTTGAAGCGAATCTCCTTCCAATTCAAGGTACTTTCGCTGGGTTTCACCAACAGGAAGCGGCGTAACCAAACCTGCCACGATATCCTCGCCCTGGCTGCAGAGCGTGAAATCGCCGTAAAGATGCACCCCGGGGCGCTCACGGTGAGGATTTTGAGTAAAGACCACTCCTGTGCCGGAGATGTAATTCAGGTTGCCGAGAATCATTTTTTGCACGATTACCGCCGTTCCCCAGTCATTTGCAATGTTCATGTGCTTGCGGTAAACCTTTGCACGGTCAGAGTCCCAGGAGTCAAAAACGCAATTGATGGTGTATTTCAACTGCCTGACCAAATCCTGTTCAAAATAGACCTGGTGTTCATCGAGTGCTTTGCGGTAGGACAGGGAGATCTCCTTCATTACTTCTGGTTTGAAATACATTTTCAGGTCAACGTTATGCCGTTTTTTATAATCACGCATGATGGTGTCGAACACATCGCGGTGGATGCCGTTGGCCATCCCCCAGCTTTGTAAAAGACGGCGGTAGCAATCCCATGAAGTCCATCCGAAATTGTGTTGTTTACTCAATCCATCTGTTAATTCATCATTCATGCCAACATTGAGAAAAGTATCCATCGCTCCGGGCATGGAAATGGCTGTGCCTGAACGTACTGATAACAGTAACGGGTTTTTCGGATTACCCAATTCTTTTCCTGTGATCCGCTCAAGCCTGTGAAGGTGCTGCATGATCAGTTCGTCCATTTCCTTCCCTATTTCATAGTGATTGGAGATGGCATTGCGTCGGCGAAAAACCTCGGTAGTCAGAACAAATCCGGGTGGAACCGGGAAGCCGGCAAGGTAAAGTTTCTTAAGAAAAAAAGCTTTTGAACCTAAAAATATCTGGTTGTCAGTATTTTTTGTCTCCTGGTAAAGTGGACTAATGATCAGATCTGAATTGTACGACATTACATCATTAATCAGTTCAGAAGGATATTTATCCACCATATTATGTAACGAATTGAGCACGCGAGAAATCATGTTATCCAGAGGCTGGACAAGAAAGGCCTGGCTGATGATGTCGCGGTAAAATTCCTCTGATTTCTGGCTGATGAGCTGAACTTTTTCTTTATCTGAATAATTATGATCAACGAAAAACATCTTTGGAATAATAATTTTCAGCGGATATTCGTAAGATCTCAGGAAATATTTGTCAATAGTAACTTTCACATTTTCGGCAATAAACTGGAAGATGTTGATGTACTGCTGAAGTGAAAAACTGCGCGAAGTCAGCGAGTAGCGGAACATATCGAGGTTGGAGTTGAATCCCTGGTTGTAAATCCCGTCAAGTTCTAATCCATCCTTGAAAAACTCAAGAATCTGGAGCACGCGTTTAAGTGTTTTGGCCGAAACATAATCAAGGTTTATCCTGTCAACAATTTTTTCCATCAACCTGGTGGCGATGTTTTCGAGCCGGAACGTAAGCCCAATGGCTTCAAATTTAGGCTCCCTGTATGTACCGTACATCGAAGGGATTCCAATGGCAATATGCCGCTTATGATAAATGTTTTCCCAGGCCTGGGTAGGCTCCGGGTTGAAAATGATCTTTTTGAGCTGCTCCATGAAATGGTAAATCAACAGAAGAGCAGTTTCAAAATCTTCTTCTTTCATTGCATTGTCAAACCGGCTGATTTCGCTTGGTTCGATAAAGGCGTAACGGCGCAGGATGGAGATAATATCAACGGTTTCGAAAGAGTATTTTTCTTTGAGCAGTGCATAAAGTGCATGGATGCAATCAAGCCGGTGAAGGTCTTTTTCGTGTTCCTGCGGTAGTTGCTCCATCCAAGCTTCGAAAACTTCATTTTTAAGCTCAAGCAGTTGCTCATAGGTCAATCCTGACATCTCACCCAATTGAGTTACCATGGTGTGAATGATGGTAAAGTACTCGCTTTCGAGGTCAATGGATTCGAACACATCAACCGGCAGAAAGGGCTGGAGGGAAGCTTTATTGCCATCCGACCAGAACTTGAAAATCCGTCGTGTAAGATCAATCAGTGTATTGTTGCTCTCGGTGTGCACCTGTTTACGGAGAAAATGTACCAGCCTGTCCTGGCGGTGATTCACTTCGTCCATGTTGGTGGTCACATTTCTGATCTCTCCCTCAGCGCCGATCTCGTGAAAATAGACGGGGAAGATGCGAGTAAGCTGCTTGACTTTTTTATAAAATGGAGCAATATTGGAGTTGAGTACTTTGGTGATTTCGCGCTGAAAAAGGTCAGTATCGCTGATAAAAATACCCCCCATTTTCAGGTTAACGATCAAAGCCGAAAGCAGTTTTTCCATCACCGTTTGCGGGTACTCGATCAATTCGAGCCAAACCCTGATGTTTTTGATGTGGTTTTCGTTTACATTGATCTGCCAGTCCTTGTTCACGTAAACAATACCGGGAGTCTCAAACCCAAAGTCAATGAGTTTTTTCTCAAAATAATTGATGAAGTGTTTGTCTTCACTGCTATCACGGTCAACAATGCGTTTGCCAAGCGTAAGAATGCAATCGAGTACGGCAGATGTGTGTTCCTCCCGCAGTTCCTCGCAAAGTGAAAAAATCCTGTCGGTAAAACCGAAAAGGTCGTTTTCATCCACTTCGTCCACAGCACTGCGCAGCACCTTGTTGATGTTCCATATCAGCCTGTCTTTCTGGTTTTGCATTCCGGGCAGGTGCAAGAGGTAAAACGTGTAAAAGAATTTGTCAATGAAACTTTTAAGGTCGTTGGTGAGTGCGCCGAAATGATCGGCGATCTCATCAAAAACCGGCAGTCCGGTTTTAAGTTTTTCCCAGCTATCGGCAGTACTCAGGGTACTTCTCAGCTCATCAAACCAGGATTTGCCGGCCTTTGCCATGATGGTTTCAAAATGGTCAATCAGCAACTCTTTCTTTTCATCATACCATTGTTCTATCTGTGTACTTTCGTCCCAAAAGTCAATATTGTGTTGAAGGATATTCTTTACTAAAAGAACCGTTTCCTCAGTAAATTCCGGTGTTTTAACAATATCATCAAGGAATTTGATAAAAAATCGTGAGCTGATGATATAGGCTTTTTCGTTGGCTTCGAGGTTGCGGCTGAGCACCTCCATGGTGAGGTGTATGGCAGGGAAGAGGGTTTCTTTATTCTCTTTGTTAAGCCGATCGGCGAATTCAAGTAAGGTTTTTACGATCAGTTTGCCCAGGTCTTCCCGGATGCAGGATTTGAGGAGGTCGTCATAAAGCCCGACAGGCACAGCAAAAGCCTCCGCTCCATTGTCAAGGGTTGAGTAAAACCAGAAATCAGAAATCAGAATCTCGCGGAGTTGCTCAACCACAAACAGCCGGTTGCTGAAGGGGTGGAGGTATTCGATAATGCACTCCAGAGCCCGTTTATGGATGCCGTAGTATTTTTCGGACAGTCCGATAAAATGCTGTAAATTCTCAGGGATGACAATATCCTTGTACCTGGTTTCGGCAAGGTTGGCTTCAAGTGCTTTTGAATAAAATTTTTCGCTCATAGCAAATCAAATCATGAATTTGGCTTCAAAGGTAATAGTTAAATACGATTGGTTGTCGCACCGGCAATGGGAAAAAGCAATTCGGGCAATTTCCTGTTTTTAAAAAGGATGCTTGGTCATAGAAAATCTTTGCAGGAATGTTCTGCTCCTAAAAATCAGGCAAACTTTTTATCAGCAGCTTGATCGAGTCACTCCATGAGTCCTGTCCGGCCAATATTAAGCTTCCAAATTCGGTGGTCGTCAGTAAACCACTTACTGGATGATCCCTGTAAATTTAAAGCGGCTCATACCTGAAGTACCTTACCTTAAAATCATCCTTCAGCGACCAGTTGGAGGCAGTTACTGCATTATTGATGATTACCCTCGAAGGCTGGCTGTTCATCTGCTCAAGCAGTGGTTTTTCACTAAACCTCCTGACTTCGTTATTGTTATAGTAAATAATGATCTTATCCGGGAACCAGGACATCCTGTACCTGATGTAATTTCTTGAAGGATTCCGAATGCCGAACCAGTGGGTTTTTGGGGAGGCGGAACCTTTTGTTCCCTTGTTTACATTGCCCCAATGTGCATTGGTTTGAACATTCCAGAGAGAAAGGGCGTCGAAGAAAGTGCCAAAATAATTACCTCCGGCTTTCGTGTAGCCTTCGAAAATATCCACCTCAGGTGGCCATGTCTCCCTTCCATAAGACCAGAAGGCAGGCCACAGGTGTTTACCCGTTGGTAGCATGCATTCTATCTCAAAATGTCCAAACCGGAAATCGTCAACCGAGCTGATTAGCCCGACACCGGTTTCGATGAATGACCCATCAAACTGGCGGGGATTTTTGTGAACCTTCAGTTTTAACAATCCACCACCATTCACTTCAACAGCGCTACGGTCATACCAGAAAAGTTTGTTGTTCGGGTGGTAAAGCCCCCACGTTTCACGTGTTAGCCACTCTCTTCCAGACCATTTGATTGTTTCCATGTGTAAACGTTTTAACTGTTAAATATTCCCTTTTAGGGATTTGCTTTATTAGACAAAGTGAACAATATTTCAATAAAAAGGTAGCCTTAAAAATTTTCTAATTGGATTTTCAACGGTTCGCTATTAATCCAGACTCCTGAGGCAGCCCCCAGTTTCCTGATCGATCTAAGGGTAAAAGGTTCTCAGGTCAGTTCGAACCTATTTAACTATTATGTCACCTGATAAAGATGAACATCTGTCTGTGGAAAGGGGATGGAAACGTTGTTTTTGTCAAAAGCTTTTTTCACATTTTCATTCATATCAAAAAATACTCCCCAAAAGTTTTCTGCATTAACCCACACCCTTACCGCAAAGTTAACAGCACTGGAGCCCAAACCGGAGATTGCAACAAAAGGCACGGGATCCTTTAATATCCGCTCGTCTGCAGTAATGAGGTCCATGATAATTTTACGTGCTTTGTCGATATCATCACCGTAACCAACTCCAAAAGTGAAATCCACCCTGCGTTGAGGCTCGGTTGAATAATTGGTCATTGGTCCGTTGGAGAGGCTTCCATTTGGGAGGATAATCGTCTTGTTATCAGGGGTTTTCAGAATAGTATTAAAGATGTGAATTTCACTGACTGTTCCAGAAAATCCCTGTGCTTCGATATAATCACCAAGCTTAAAAGGTTTAAAAAGTACAATCATTACACCACCTGCGAAGTTTTGTAATGACCCCGAGAGTGCCATACCGATTGCAAAGCCTGTAGCTGCAAGAACTGCTACAAAGGAAGTCATGGCAATGCCCAACATCGAAATTACACTGATGACCAGCATAACCTTCAGTCCAATTTTTATTATCGCGAGGAGGAACGACTTAAGGGTTTGGTCGAAATTGCTTTTTCTCATCGAACGCTCAGCCCATCGACTTAAAAATTTGATCACCCAGAGTCCGACAATTAGCGTTAGTAATGCAAGCACTATTCTGATACCGTAGCTTACAGCAAGTTCATAGATTTTTTCAAGATCCATAATTTATTTGTTTTTGATGGATTATGATATAATGGCTGATTTTCAGCATTGTTCAAAAATTTTGTCAAATGTTGCAAAGAAAAAGCCGGCCAATTAGTCGCGCCGGCTTTTTCAATGTCCCTAATTTTAGTCATTAATGACTTTAATTCAGTTTTACTTTTTGAGTAAATCCCTGATTTCTGCCAGCAGTTCCTCTTCTTTGGTTGGTCCCGGAGGAGGAGGCGGTGGCGGTGGAACTTCTTTTTTCTTCGCAGCGTTCATCGCTTTGATTACCATAAAGATGGCAAAAGCGATGATGAGGAAGTCAATGACTGTCTGGATGAATGTACCATATCTCATTGTTACTGCAGCTACATCACCCTGTGCCTCTTTGAGGGTGATCACCAGGTCGGTAAAATCAACCCCGCCCAGGAGCATGCCAATCGGTGGCATTAAAACGTCAGCTACAAAAGAGCTGATAATTTTCCCGAATGCACCGCCGATCACCACAGCAACAGCCAGGTCGACCACGTTGCCGCGCATGGCGAAATCCTTGAATTCTTTAATTAAGCTCATATTTATTAAGTATTTAGTGAATAATATGTGAACTAAAAATTATAGGCAAAACCAATCCCGAACGTTTCTTTCACCTGGAGTTTATCGTTAGGGGTGACCTTGATGGTGTTATCACCAATTCCGGTAACAGGGGGAACAGTTTCAATCCGCACATCACTTGGCATGTAGGCTAAGTGTACAAATAAATTGGCCGAAAACCATTCATTAAGTTTGTAATTGAAGAAGTTCTGCCAGTTTACATCCATAGGCATTTTACCGTCAGGAAGCACGTCATCCGGCAGGTAATTGTAGAAAAAGTTAAGTTTTGATTCAAATGATAAATCAGTCTTAAGGTCTTTTTTAAAATAGAATTCTGCAAAAGCCCCAAGTTTGATTTTAGTGTTTTCACCATCCGCAGTTTTATTTCCCAATGCATCATATTCAGCAGGGTCCACGCCGTAGGCTCCAAGATCAGCCAAATCCTGATCCATCACCATAATGGCTTTGAAAGAGGCAGGGCTGAACAGGATAGAGAAGTAATCAACCGGTTTGTACAAAACACCAGGAGCAATCGTTAGATAGGCGGGTGACATGAACTTTGAAACTACAGTCGAGTCGTCAGGATAATTGTATCCATCAGCAAACTGTGTGGTAAAATTGACCAAACCGCTCACACTCCAATGCTCTGAAAGTAAATGATTGAACTGGGAGTTCAACTCGATCAGGTCTTCACTTTTCCTCAACGGATCACTTTCATTTTTAACCATCCCGTACCTCAGATTCAAACTGTTATTCACTGAAAACTTATCCTTGGTGTAATCAGCAAAGAACTTGAACAGGGCGGTCGTGGCAATCGAATTTTCACCTCCGGCTGACCAGTTTGAAAAACTTGCCTGATTAAGCGTCAGGCTTGTCAGTCCACTGGTTTTCCAGGGACTCACTGCTTGTGTTGTATCTTGTGCAAACGCCCCAATACCAGCCACTAAGGCAATCAGTAAAAAGAATTTTCTCATTTTAAATAATATTAAATGATTAAAGTAAAAATAATATTTAGTGATTAAGTTGCAAAAGTAACCTATCAGCTTGAAAAAGATGATTAAATCAGTATTTATTTCAAAACTTTTAACAATTGGGAACCTGCTGAAAATGCTGTTGCTTTGAACTTATCAGGTTTGCTTAAGCAATCCCGTCATGGCATTTCAGTTGCATTGGCAACTATACTCTTGCTTTCGAAAACCAGTATATAGCGTGTTTCATGACAAGCACCATTCGTACTATTTTCACCGGTCAATAGTGGTTATTAATAGATCTAACCTCTTTTCCAAACCCATACTCATTGTTCATGATTTGATTAAAATATTCTTCGATTGTTTCAAGATGTTTGACATACAAAACAAGTCTTTCTATTAGCATCGCTTTATCGGCTTGCGGGATGCTTTCGTCGAGGAAAAGCCTCAGATAAAACATTGACAGATAGGCATTGTGTTCAAACTGAGCTTCGGTTGGTGCATAAATTATATGTGGGGCATTAAGCTGTGTAAAAAAATCGAATGGCTTTTCTTGTCCTGTTGCCGCACAAAGTAAAACGGGGAAGGGATAGTATGCTTTTTGGTTGACAATTTTTTGATAAACTTCAGGCCACAAATCCTTTATTACCACGCTGTCATTTTTGAATTCAATGGTTGTTTCGAGCGAAACAAATCCTTTAATAGTGGTATCCTGGTCAAATGTCCTGAATCCCATCTGGGCGCCCCAACTATGACCAATAAAGAAAATGGAAGTGGAATGGCTTAGTGATCGCGCAAAACTGACCATAGCTTTCAGACTTTCTTCCTCCTCACCTTTGATCAATTGATCAAAAGGTTTCAATCCGAAGATGGTATGCTCGTAAGGCAAATGAAAGTTTGCAGCAATAAAAATAAACCCCCTCGACGCGAAATACTCTGCCATAGCGAAGTTTTCAAAAGAATTGCTTTGTGAGCCATGATGATAAATGATAACCGGAAAATCTGAAGTGGCAGAAAATGGCTGTAAACTGCTTTTCGTTTTCATCTTCCCGATCAAGCCGAAAATATTTTCCCGGGAATAGTCCCCATAACTGCCTGGCTCTCCTGTTTCTAAATTTTCAGCAACAAAATCCCGGATAAAAATCTCCTGATTATTCTTTTCAAGTTGCTCCTTAATGGATTTTAGTTCTTCCGTTTTCTTTATGGTAAAAAAATCCTGAAACCGCATAAGATGTGCATCCTTTGGTTTTGCTGCCAAAGGATGCCAAATCTGCACAAAATACGGTTTCATGCCCTTGTAACCGTATGCTTCAAAGCGGTATGTTTTGTCAAATAGCGTTGTATCGGCAAAGCCTACGCAAAACTCACCGGGTTTGATATAGTCATACAAAGATTCCTGAGCCAGGACAGCAAAGTTTAGCATGAAAATCAGAAAGACTGCTGTCAACTTTTTACTCATCATTGGAAGCACTCAAGATGTCAATGGATCAATAAGGACCAATGACTTTTGTTACCAGATTGAATGTAAAACCGGAATTATTTATCCAGTCTTTGAACCCGATGTTTTCGAAGGTAAAACTAATGCTTTCATAAATTTCACCCCCAACTCCCAAACTCTGCTGCACACTTGAGACCTTCCAATTGGTAAGTTTTACTGAGTAATATGGTGAAGTTTGCCCGGGTGCATACATTTTGAATTCAATTCCCCCATTCATCGAACCCGATATCATTTCCTTGAAAAAGTTAACAGAATTGATGTCCTGAAGCTTGGAAATGCTCACATCCTGAATATTGGCATTGTTTATATTGCCAAAGTTGGAGCCTCCGTAAGACATAGCGATTAGATCATATGTGCCTTGCCCAAAAGAATTTGGACCAAAAAAAGTATAAGTAATGGATTCGGTAGTCGTACCTGACACAACACTTGAACCTGCCAAAGCATTCCAACTGGCGCCGTTATGAAAGGCAGGTGACTGGGCGTTGAGGTCATAAATCATTAATCCGGCGGAGGGGTTGCTTACAGCGCTGGTATCGTTTACACGAGGCAGCATGAGCCCCTTGTCAGGACTGGTAAGGTCGAGCACCGAATTAGGGCTGGGATTGGTGGTGCCAATGCCTACTTGTGCATAGGCTATATGGGCTGCAAAAAAAATAGTGAGTAAAATGATTCTCATAAAATTCTGATTATGGTTGCCTACTCTAATCGGTTTTCGGCTTCCCCGCTTTTTTAGTATAAGTTTCATGTAACTCCACATTCCGGTAATAAAGTATAATTTTAATCTATTTTAACTGATAACAATACTCATGGTCTTTCTCATGCAATCCTAATCCCTGAATAAGCCTGATATTGTTGTGATGTATGATTGTATCCAATCAAATGCATCACTCCTTTCCGCGAGCATAAACTCTTTTATACCGGGATAAATCCAAACGATCAAGACTGGTTTTGAATGAAATCAATATTTGTAATAATCACACTGACTTGCAAGAGGAAAAAGACAGTCAGGGAATTTATTTTCTCACTTCGTTTCGGTCATTCGAAATGACAGCAAAGCTCAGTGAAATGAAATAGAGGTCTCAAAAGTCAGTTTTTAATCCAGAACGTTGAAAATCATATTCAGGGTGTTTCCTGGCAGTCACTCAATAGAATTTTTTCCCTTGCAAAAGAGAAAAATAGTGATGTCACTCTTTGCATTGAATGTTAAGCTTTAGTAAGCAAACAGCGGGAATTTCTCCATCATTTTGTTTACTTCAGCCTTTACTTCAATCAGTACATTTTCGTTTTCAATGTTGGAAATCACCTTGTCAATGAATTCGACGATGGGTTGCATGTGTTCTTCCTTGAGACCCCGGGTGGTGATGGCCGGAGTTCCAATGCGCAGACCGGAGGTTTGGAACGGGCTGCGGCTGTCGAACGGAACCATGTTTTTGTTTACGGTGATGTCGGCTTTAACCAGTGTATCTTCCACTTTACGACCCGTAATATCGGGGAATTTGCTGCGCAGGTCGATCAGCATCAGGTGATTGTCTGTTCCGCCAGAAATGACATGGTATCCTTTTGCAACAAAAGCTTTTGCCATCACACTGGCATTTTTCTTTACCTGGATAATGTAACCCATATACTCGTCTGTAAGCGCTTCGCCGTAAGCAACTGCTTTGGCGGCGATGACATGCTCGAGGGGTCCGCCCTGGATTCCCGGGAAAACGGCTGAGTTGATCAGGTCAGACATCATTTTCACTTCACCCTTTTTGGTAGTAAGTCCCCAGGGGTTTTCAAAGTCTTTTCCCATAAGGATCATCCCGCCGCGGGGTCCGCGCAGGGTCTTGTGGGTGGTTGTGGTCACAACGTGGCAATGGGGTAAGGGATCATTGAGCACTCCTCTGGCAATAAGCCCGGCAGGGTGAGCAATGTCGGCCATAAGCAATGCACCTACCTTATCGGCTATAGTGCGCATACGTTCATAATCCCAGTCGCGGGAGTAAGCTGAAGCACCTGCAATAATTAGCTTAGGATTGGTTTTAAGTGCGGTTTCTTCCATCTGGTCGTAATCCACCAGGCCAGTTTCTTTTAAAACTCCATAGGCAACAGGATTATAGAGAATTCCTGATGAGTTAACCGGTGAGCCGTGTGAGAGGTGTCCGCCATGAGAGAGGTCGAGACCCATAAAGGTATCTCCGGGTTTGAGACAAGCAAGGAAGATGGCCATATTTGCCTGTGCGCCGGAGTGCGGCTGCACGTTGGCGTACTCGGCATTGAACAGCGCTTTGGCGCGGTCGATGGCCAGTTGCTCAGTCTGGTCAACCATTTCGCAACCACCGTAGTACCGTTTACCGGGATAGCCCTCAGCATACTTGTTGGTCATTACCGATCCCATCGCCTCAAGCACCTGTTCACTGACAAAATTTTCAGATGCAATCAGCTCGATTCCATGCATTTGCCTTTCACGCTCCTGCCTGATAATATCAAAAACCTGCCTGTCTCTTTTCATGATTTTTTGATTAAAATGTTGATTAAAATAGTTTTGTGTTTGTGATTTGGCGGCAAAATTAAGCATTTATTTACGATAATAAAGGGGTGATCATTTTAATAAGGGAGAGATTTAGTCAAGGGTTTAGCGAAATTGGATGAGCTAATTTATCATGCATCGAATCAACGAATCCGGTTGAAAGCTGACAATAAGTATGCGCCAGAAAACACCCTGAATATGATTTTCAACATTAAGCGTCTTCTTGCTGAGACCTATTACTTCAACACAAGAGATCAAAGTTTCTCCAGCATTCCCAAAATCAATCTGGTCATCAGGGGTTCAGCTAGGCTGGCTGCATCAATTACGGCTTCGTGGGTGATCTTCTCTATCTTTCCTTCTACCCCGAGATCAGAAATCACGGAGATGGCAAAGCAGGGCAAACCGGTATGGCGGGCCACGATGGCTTCGGGTACGGTAGACATCCCGACAGCATCTGCGCCAATCTTATGGATGTAACGGTATTCAGCCGGTGTTTCGTAATTCGGACCTGTTACAGCGGCATACACCCCTTTCTGATAGCTGATGCCTCGTTCGAACGAAACTTCTTTTGCCAGAGCTATCAGCCGTTTGTTGTAAACTTCACTCATGTCAGGGAAACGAGGCCCCAGCCGATCGTCATTTGGACCGATCAAAGGGTTCTGGCCGGTGAGGTTGATGTGGTCCTCAATAATCATGATATCGCCAACACTGAAATCGGGATTTGTTCCTCCACTGGCGTTGGAAAGGAAGAGATATTTAATTCCAAGCGCTGCCAGTACACGAATCGGGAAAGTAACTTCCTGCATCGAGTAGCCTTCGTAATAGTGAAAACGACCTTTTAAAGCGACAATATTTTTGCCTTTCACTGTGCCAAAAATCAACTGTCCCTGATGCCCCTGAACCGTTGAAACAGGAAAGTGTGGAATCTCTTTGTAGGGTATTGTCTGCAGAATATCGATCTGGTTGGTGAAATTCCCTAACCCTGTACCAAGCACAATCCCGATTTCGGGTTTGATTGAAGTAAGTTGCCCGATAAAACGCTTAGTGTCCTGTATTTTCTCGTACATATTTTCTTATTTGGTCATTAAAATCTTTCCTGTATTCATTGTGAATTTTAGTCTCTATCGGTAAATAAAAGACGGGCAGGTCAGCCAGTTGAGGCGGTAACTTGGGATAAGCCAGCCTTGCAGCATCTTTTTCGGTGGTGATTATGATTTTCACTTTTGCAAAAAGGTTGTTGAAACGCTCCCGTATATAGTCCAGGTCTTTTTCTGAGTAGGTATGATGATCGCTGAAATGAAGGTGCTCAAGGTTGTTCACAAACTTTGAAACATGGTCTAACAAGGGATAGATGTTTTCGATACCCGCAAATAGTAGTGCCGAACTGAACTTCTCAGGTAAGCTGGCGTGATGCAGTCCCGGCAGAGGTGTCAACATACCGGAGGTGATGTAAGAAAACAATAGTTTCTGATGAGGCTTAGGATTAATGAGCCCGGCAATACGACGCACCGTGAGGGGTGAGAGTGGTTTCGGGGTTTTTGTTATAATGATGACGTCGGCCCTTGTATATCCACCTTTGAACTCACGCAGATTCCCCACAGGCAAAATATGATTTTCGGGATAAAGGCGATGATAATCAGTTAGGAGGATGGATAAACCCGGTTTGACTGACCTGTGCTGGAATGCATCGTCAAGGAGTACGACCTCTGTTTCGGGAAAACGTTTCTTTATTTCCTTAATCCCATGTACCCTGTCTTCGTCAACGGCAACTATGACATGCCTGAATTTACGACTGATTTGTAGCGCCTCATCGCCAATATCGGCTACGGTCGAATCCTGATCAGCCAGATAAAAACCCTTTGAGTGTCGCTTGTAGCCCCTGCTCAGTGTCGCAATTTTATAGTCATTCCCAAGCAAACGGATCAGGTATTCCACTTGCGGTGTTTTTCCGGTTCCACCGTAAGAAAGATTACCAACTGAAATCACAGGAAAATCAAATTCGGTTACTTTTAAAACTCCCCAGTCATAGAGCTTGTTACGCACATGCATAACCACACCGTACAGCAGTCCGAAGGGGTATAAAAATAACCTGAAAATGTTCACAATCAACCAGTGTTAAATGAATATTACAACATCTTTTGTATTCAACAATCGCTCTGTTTTTCTGCAGTTTCGGAAAGATGGCTTTTAAGGTTTTCAGTTAACATATTTACAAAATTGGTCAATGGCCTTTTTACCATCATTTCAACGAGTGGATTAACTTCAGTCTGTATCTCAAAATAGCCGCTAAGCTTCCCATCAATGGTTTCTCTAAAACGAAAGACAAGGGTAAAATCCACCCTCGAGTCAGCTGTAGCGATGAATTCGTATTCAGACTCCGGGTTTACAAACCCTTTTTCCATGCTCAATGTGCCAAGATTTTTGATGTAGAAGGAACAATGATATTTGTCTGATTTCCATTGCTCGACCTCTGCAGGCATGATCAGATGCAGATGACCGATCTCACCGAAAAACCTGTGCAACTCATTTTTGTTGGTTTGAAAAACCAGAGCATCAGCAGTAAATTTAACCATAATTTATTCTTTTCCGTTTGACAGCCATTTTTCGGGCGCCTCCCGCCATTTTTTCAGCGTATCGATTTCAGATTCTCTGATGTAATTGTTTTCAAGTGCATTATTAATCAAAAAATCATAATCGGTCAGTGTGATCATTTTACTGTCGGCCTCCTGAAATTTTTCGTCTGCAACATAAAATCCATACGAAAAAATGGCCAGAAGCCCTTTCACAACTGCGCCTTTTTGCTTTACAGCTTTCACTGCATCCAAACTGCTGCCGCCGGTCGAAATCAGATCTTCGATCATCACCACGCTTTGGCCTGACTCAATCACACCTTCAATTTGGTTGGTCAGGCCGTGTTCCTTTTTACTGGTTCTTACATAAGCAAAAGGTAACCCCAGATCCTGTGCAACCAGCACACCATGCGGAATTCCACCGGTAGCCACGCCGGCAATCACATCCACATTGCCAAATTCATCTTTTACAATATTGCTTAATTGTTGCCTGATAAAAGTCCTGATGGCAGGGTAGGAGAGGGTGATCCTGTTGTCGCAGTAAATTGGCGATTTTAATCCTGAAGCCCAGGTAAAAGGCTCTTTGACATTGATTTTTACTGCTTTCACTTTGAGCAGCAGTTCGGCCATTTTATTGGCAATTTCTTCTTTATAAATCATTTTAGAGAGGTTGGGTAAAGGGTTTAAACCTTAAAATCATATTTCACATCGGCCAATTCTTTGTTGGCTTTAATCACTTTTTCTTTCAGATTTTCTTTGTAAACCACCAGGCGCTCATAAAGTTTCAGGTCAGCCGTCGAGAGAATCTGGGCTGCAAGGATAGCTGCATTACCGGCGCCGTTAATGGCAACTGTTGCAACCGGGATGCCCGGAGGCATCTGGACGATGGCCAGCAGTGCATCAAGACCGTCGAGGGAGGCTTTTACCGGTACACCGATCACCGGTATGGGCGTCATGGCAGCAATTACCCCGGGAAGATGAGCAGCCATGCCGGCGCCTGCTATGATTACCCTTACGCCACGGTTGTATGCAGAGCGGGCAAATGCTTCGACTTTTTCAGGAGTACGATGTGCCGAAAGCGCATTCATTTCGAATGGGATTTTCAGTTCATTTAAAATCTTGGCAGCACCTTCCATAATTGGTAAATCAGAAGTGCTCCCCATGATGATACTTACTTTTGGTTCCATATTTTTAAATTGTTAATGTTAGTCATATAGCGGGCAAATTTAATATTAATTGCCACACCGCTTTCCATTTTCCAGTATCTTTGCCCAAAAATTGAGTGCATGTCCGAAAAACTAAAAATCATAAAAGTTCATGACAAACATTTTGAACTTTTCATTTCCTCCGAAACCATCCAAAAAACCATTGATGATCTTGCAAATCGTATCAATCGCGATCTTGAAGGGAAGAACCCGTTGTTCCTTGTTGTACTGAACGGCGCATTCATATTTGCTGCGGATCTTTTTAAGCGGATGAAAACTGATTGCCAGGTCTCATTTGTTAAACTCTCGAGTTACATGGGGACCGAAACCACCAGTGTTGTGCGGGAACTGATCGGGTTGGATGAGGTGCTCAGAGGGCGGACTGTGGTAATTGTAGAAGATATCATCGACACGGGGATAACGATGGCCGAAACCATGAGTAAACTCAGGAAACTCGAAGCCGCGGAGGTGAAGCTGGCTACGTTGCTTTTCAAACCCAACGCATTTAAAAAAGACTTTTTTATTGATTATGTTGGGATTGAAATTCCGAATGACTTTATTGTTGGATACGGTCTCGATTATGATGGTTTTGGCCGCAATTATCCGGACATTTACAAAATTATTCAAGACTGATGAGCTCTTCGAATTTCGTTGATTATGTAAAGATTTTCTGCCGGTCAGGCCATGGTGGCAAAGGCTCTGCACACTTTCACCGTTCGCGTACCAACCCTCGCGGCGGCCCTGATGGCGGTGATGGCGGACGGGGTGGTCATGTGATACTCAAAGGCAACCAGCAGTTATGGACTTTGCTCCATTTGAAATACACCAAACATGTGATGGCTGACCGTGGTGGTGATGGAGGAGACCAGTTGAAAAGCGGCGCTTTTGGTAAAGATGTGATCCTCGAAGTTCCATTGGGAACTGTGGCCCGCGATGTTGAAACAGGGGAGATTGATTTTGAAATCACTCAGCATGATGAAGAAAGAATTCTTGTGCCCGGAGGCAGGGGCGGGCTTGGCAACGATCATTTCAAGTCGGCAACCCACCAGGCCCCCAAGTATGCACAACCGGGTGAAGATGGACAGGAAACATGGAAAATTCTCGAATTGAAGTTGCTTGCCGATGTCGGTTTGGTGGGATTCCCCAATGCCGGGAAATCAACCCTGCTGTCAGTAGTTTCGGCGGCAAAACCTGAAATTGCCGATTATCCTTTTACAACCCTGAAACCCAACCTGGGAATGGTTAGCTACCGCGATCACAAATCCTTTGTTATGGCTGACATCCCCGGAATCATTGAGGGCGCTCACGAAGGCAAAGGGCTCGGACTACGATTTCTCAGGCACATCGAACGGAATTCGATTCTGCTTTTTGTGATCCCTGCCGATTCGAAAGATATTAAAAAAGAATACCGCATTCTGCTCAACGAACTTAAACAGTTTAACCCCGAATTACTTGACAAATCCCGAATTCTTGCCATTTCCAAATCCGACCTGCTCGACGAAGAACTTACCCGTGCAGTAAAAAAAGAGTTGCCGCGTGTCCCTCATGTGTTCATTTCATCGGTCACACAGCAGGGTTTACTTCATCTCAAGGATATGATCTGGAAGGAGTTGAATCCCGAAATGCTTTAGCTGCTGCCCAAATGGTTATTGATCTGCTAAATAAAATTGACACCTGGCTGTTTCTCCTGTTAAATGGGTTGCACAATCCTTTTTTCGACGAATTGATGTTTTGGATCAGCTACAAGTACACCTGGATTCCGCTCTATGCATTTCTTTTGTTTCTTCTTGCCAGGAAATATAAAATCAATGCACTCTGGCTTTTGCTTTTTGTTGCACTACTCATTACTTTCAGTGATCAGGTCAGCGTTTTTGTTAAAAACTATTTCGAGCGACTGCGACCATGTCACAACAGTGAGTTGGAATTACTGATCCATTCGGTCAGGGGCAAATGCGGCGGTAAGTATGGATTTGTGTCATCTCATGCCGCCAATTCGTTTGGGCTGGTGGTTTTTCTCCTGCCATTTCTTAAAAGCTACTGGAAGTACTTTTCCATATCGTTAATTTTATGGGCAGCCATTGTATCTTATTCCCGCATTTACCTTGGCGTGCACTATCCCGGCGATGTTGCCGGCGGAGCTGTTTTGGGAGCTTCTGCTGCGATCATTTTTTTAAAAATCTATTTCCTTCTTTTCAAAAATCAAAAAACCTAACTATTTCTTCCTGCTTCGTTGTACCAACTGCTGATGGCCAATTTCTCTTTCTGGTTTTACCTCGCCGGTTTGTACTTCGACTTTTTGAAAATCAATTGCATATCATTATTCCCGATCAGCTCCTGCAGCGTTACCTGACGATTGTTATTCATATAACTCCTTACGATTTGCCAGCCTAACCATTCGCCTATCCGTGCCGGTGATTGCTGTCCGAATTGTGTTGTAAATGGTCCGTCAGTAAAAAATTTTCTCATTGAGCCGGCATCTGAAGTATAGAGTAATTCATTTTGCACCATAAATGACCAGATGTTGCTCTCGTTGGCGAAGCACCACCTGAGTTTTTCCTCAGGGAAACCTATCTTGATATGATCAGGTAAATCTGGCATCATGGCATCCAGGTAATACAAATGTTTGCCATTGCTGATCATTCGTTCAAGGATATTTTCACCCGGTACTTTGATGAAATGGTAATAGTAGAAATCATACATCCCGTCCCTGACAATGTAATCACGGTTCATCCTGTCGATTTTGTAAAGCGGAAACCTGAACTTACGGTATTGCTCAATATCTGATCCCAGGTACATATCCAACGCAATGATCATGTGCTTGTCGAAAAACTGAACCGGAAGTTCATACATCAGCCCGGATACATAAGTGGAGATGTTTGTGAGTTCTTTTTCAGGAAAATAGAATTGGAAGTGTTTAAATGCTTCAGTAAATCCTTCTTCGATCACCTTCATGTCAGGATAGGATTTTGATACAAGCCCGAATAACTCAATATTGGCAGGTTCAGTAATAAACTGATGCAGTTGAATGATATTTAGCGTGTCGTCGAGATCAACATTAAGAAAGACCTGAAACTGAGGTGCAATGGCTTTAAGTCCGGCTTTAAGCGAGTCGGGTTTTATGGCAAAAAGTGCCTGTTCGTAGCGTTTAATCTGTACCGGTTCTATTTCGATGCTTCGTGTATCAATTTCCAGATTCCTTTTTTGCCCTCCTGTGCAGGCAGCAAGCGTGAGCAACGATATTAGAACGAAGGCGAAATTCAATTCTTTAAATCTCATTATCATGATGGTAAAATAAAAAATGTCAATGTTTAGGCAACATTGACATTTTACGAAATAATCCTTGCTTTATTTTTCAGGGCTTACAAAATTTTCCAGCCCAATGATACAGCAAACATGTTGTTCTTGGAATTAAAATCGAATTCCTCCACGGTTGTGATGATGTCATTCAATCCAAATTGATAGCGCACATCAAGTGTGAACATTAAAATATCCACTCCGCCGCCAACATTAAAACCCCACACCAAATCTTCGATGTCAGCACTTGTGATGGGGTTGATAAAACTATCCCCATCAGTAGTCGAAACGGTGGTTTCTGTGACTATGGAAGCTGAAGGGCCAGCCAGTATCCTGATATTACCCAATCCCAGGTTGATGATTCTCCAACCTAAAATAAGGGGAATTTCAATGGATTTCATGTCAACTTCCTGTTTGATGCCTTTACCAACTCCAATCTGAGGTTTGGAAAAAGTTCCCCCTAAGGTCAGCCAGTTCACTTCGGGTTGAATGTAGATTTTCGTACCAAACCGTGCAAAAGCGCCAAACTGGAAATTGTTTGACAAATCGCTTGACACATCATCAAGGTCTGTCGTAAGTTTTGATGTGTTGTAACCAATCTTTGGCCCAAATGAAAATTGACCAAAAACGAAACTTGCAGATAGTGTCAGCAAAAAGATCAATGATAATTTTTTCATGGGATTAAAATTATGAGATTTATAATTAAAACTTAGGCAAAAGTAAAAAGATTTAGAATGCTGCAATGATCAAATTCATATTGTTTGATTATTTTTGCCCGAACTTAATTAAAACGTCCGATGTTGAAGAAATCATTATTTACGATGGCCCTTTTGTTAATCCTCATTCAGCCAACGGTTTATTCACAGGCTAAACCCTTCAGATTTGGCTTGAGAGTAGCCCCTACAGTTGATTGGCTCTCACCAAGCAGTGAAGGATATGAAAATGATGGCGCTGCATTTGGCTTCAACTGGGGTTTTATGAGCGACATTACCCTTACGGATAATTATTATTTTTCAACAGGATTTGGTATTCAACATTTTAACGGGAAATTGCAATTTGAATATCAGGAGGTGTTGGATGGAAATACTGAACCGACCTCCGGTATGCTCAGCCGCAAATATATTTTGAGGTACGTTGAAGTGCCTCTTTTGATAAAGATGAAAACCAACAAATTCGACAATATTCAGTATTTTGGACAAATAGGATTTGGATTGGGATTAAATGTCAAGGCAACTGCCAAAGATACATTTACTTATTCCGGTGGAAGCTCAACAGGTGAAAGTGACATCTCAGATGAGATTGTATTTTTGCGTGGCTCATGGGCACTTGGAGGGGGATTGGAATATTATCTTGATGAATCAACTTCTCTATTGGTCGGATTGACCTTTTCCAATGGCATTTCCAACATTCTGAAAGATAACAATCCGGTGACCGGCATTGAGCAAAAAGCTGTTCCAAATTATTTTGAGCTGACTTTGGGCATATTTTTTTAAAAACATACCATGAAAATCGCAATCGCTCAACTTAGTTATCATGTTGGGAATTTTGAAGGTAATGTATTAAAAATCAAAACCACCATACAGAAGGCCAAAGAGGCCGGCGCCGATTTGGTGATTTTTGCCGAGTTGTCTGTTTCAGGTTATCCGCCCCGCGATTTTCTCGAGTTCGATGATTTTATTGATAAATGTCAAAAAGCGGTTACCGAAATTGCTGCAAAATGCAAAGGGATAGCAGCTATTGTTGGAACTCCTACCCTAAACCCTGAATTTGAAGGAAAAGACCTTTATAACTCGGCTTGCTTCCTTTACGATGGAATGGTGCGGCACGTCAGGCACAAAACGCTCCTTCCAAACTACGATGTTTTTGATGAGTATCGTTACTTCGAACCAAACAAGAAGTGGGAAGTTATTGAATATAAAAGCCAGAAAATCGCTCTGACAATCTGTGAAGACCTTTGGAACGTAGGTAATGACCCGATGTACACTGTGAATCCGATGGATAAACTGGCTGAACACGAGCTTGATCTGATGATTAATATCGCCGCCTCACCATTCAATTATAACCAGCATCAGATCAGAACCGGTGTTCTTCGCGAAAATGCAAAAATGTATCACCTGCCGCTTTTTTATGTCAACCATGTTGGCGCCCAGACTGAGCTGCTCTTCGATGGCGGGTCAATGGTCATTGATCCCAATGGAAAAATCGTCCATGAACTAAACTATTTTGAAGAGGATTTTCTCATTGTGGACACTTTCAGTTTAAAGGCTGGTAATTGTGAGCGTCAAACAGACAAATATCCCAGCGACCAGATCAAAACAGGACTTATTCACGATGCGTTGATCATGGGGATTAAAACCTATTTCCACAAACTTGGATTTACCAAGGCAATCCTTGGCCTTTCCGGTGGCATTGATTCTGCAGTGACCCTTGCCCTGGCTATACGGGCTCTGGGGAAAGAAAATGTGATTTCGGTATTATTGCCCTCGCAATATTCATCCGATCATTCGGTTGACGATTCACGGGAATTGCTCAAAAACACCGGATCACCGCATTTTACCCTTCCAATTCATGAGGCCCATCAAACATTCAAACAAACACTAAAACCCATCTTCGGCAATCCGCCCTCAGGCCTGACCGACGAAAACCTGCAGGCACGCATCCGTGGAGTTTACCTGATGGCAATGGCAAACAAATACGGTTATATCCTTCTCAATACTTCCAACAAAAGCGAAGCCGCCGTGGGTTACGGAACTCTTTACGGTGATATGAACGGCGGTATCTCTGTGCTTGGCGATGTTTATAAAACAGAAGTGTTCGACCTGGCCAGATACATCAACCTCGAAGGCGAAATAATCCCCGAAAACATCATCACCAAACCTCCCTCAGCCGAACTGCGACCTAACCAAAAAGACTCCGATTCCCTGCCCGATTACGACATTCTCGACAAAATTCTTTACCAATACATCGAGCAGCGGAAAGGTCCTAAAGAACTAATCACCATGGGTTTCGATGAAGACCTTGTCAAGCGAACCCTCAAGCTGGTCAATACCAACGAATACAAACGCTACCAAACGCCACCCATCCTCCGCGTCTCCCCCAAAGCCTTCGGCATGGGCCGCAGAATGCCAATCGTGGCGAAGTATTTGGGGTAAAATTTAGATGATTATCAATCATCTTATATAATTTTCTACACTGTTTCTATTCTCCTTCGTATTTTTGCCCCCTCTATGAAAAAGAAAAATGTCATTTCCCTGACGGATGGGCAAAATAGTTTCACTATCTTCAGCCTGAGCGCCAATGTTGAGGATTTCAGACTGGCGTTTCTATTGAACAGGAAACTTGGATTGCAATTGCATCGCGAGGATAATCTGATGGTTTTCCCGGACAGCAAAAGTGATCCCACGCCCTTTTCATTTTTTCATTTCAACAGGGATAAACAAACCTGCTTCTACCTGATCCACAATCTGAACGAGCAACAACCACTGATTAATAATTATTTTTTGCTGATCAACGGGTTCTTTACCCCTGGCGATGAAAATGACCTCTTGTCTGCAATAGGTGAAATACATGAGGTGCTGTCGGTGAATCCTTTTAAACTGTCGGAAAGTCATTCATCAAAAAAAGGGCAGAAAAAAACACTGGAATTGATCAACGCAATTCTGACCGACCTTGAGTACCATACGTTGGAAGTGAACCGCAAAAAAAATGAAGGACAGGTTCAATTGAAAATTAAAGAGCCCACTTCGATTAAAAAATTATACTGATGAAAACCAAGATTGTAGCTACAATAGGACCTGCAAGTTCCTCCAGACAAACGCTTGAACAACTGATCAGTGCCGGTGTCGACGTTTTACGTCTCAACTTTTCACACGGCAACTATAGTGAATTTGAGCGGATCATAACTGACATCAGGGAGTTGAACCGTAAAATGGACACGCATGTTGCCATCCTGGCCGATTTACAGGGGCCAAAAATCCGGATTGGTGAGATCGAAGGTGGTGGAATGATAATCCGCAAAGGGGACCAACTGATCTTAACAACAAATCGGGATCATACTGGTAAAAATCAAATTTTCATCAACTATGGTGATTTCCCTAAAGATGTGAAGCCTGGAGAAAAAATCCTTCTGGATGATGGCAAATTTACCCTTCAGATCGTTGAAACGGATGGCATAACAGAAGTGAAGGCCGAAGTGGTGATCGGCGGAAAACTTATGCCCCGCAAGGGGGTGAATCTGCCCGACACTAAAATTTCGCTGCCATCGCTTTCGGAAAAAGACAAGATGGATATTCGCTTCATCCTGGAACATGACATTGAGTGGGTAGGACTTTCATTTGTACGGTCTGCTGCAGATATCATCGAACTCTCATCTTTTATTTCTCAGCTATTGCCCAGGCATAAACCCTTTATTATGGCCAAAATAGAGAAACCTGAGGCTGTGGAAGCCATTGACGAAATTCTGACTGTTGCCGATGGAATAATGATTGCCAGAGGCGATTTGGGTGTAGAAGTTCCACTTCAGGCGGTTCCGCTGATTCAGAAACAAATCGTGAAAAAATGCATGGAGTATGGGAAACCCGTGATCATTGCCACCCAAATGATGGAAGGGATGATCACCAATTCAAGACCAACCCGTGCCGAGGTGAACGACGTGGCCAACTCGGTGATGGACGGTGCTGATGCATTGATGCTTAGCGGGGAAACCTCTGTGGGGACTTTCCCGGTGGAAACTGTTGAAACCATGCAGAAGATCATCAGTGAAGTGGAGGATTTTGAAGATATTTATCACCGTCAACACCAACCTGTTGTGGACAATAACCCAAGGTTCATCTCTGATTCCATCATATACAGTGGCGTGAATATGGCGCACGAAGCCAAAGCCAGAGCAATCGTATCGGTGGCTTCAAGCGGGTATTCGGTGATCAAAATTTCGTCTCACCGCCCAAAGGCAGATATATTTGCCTTTGCACCAAATGACTTCCTGTTGAGACAATTAAACCTGATATGGGGAGTTACTCCGATTTTTTTTGACAAAATACTCGACACCGACCAAACCATTTCTGACATGATGACTGAACTTAAAGAGCGGGGTTTTGCAAAGCAAAACGACCTGGTTGTTCATATCTCCAACATGCCGATCAATCAGCCCGGGAAGTCGAATATGTTGAAATTGAGCTACATGGAATAGTAGGCAGGGTGTAAATAAGCAGGAGCAAATTGATTTGTGAAATGCCTTTTTACCAAATGACACTAATTGAGCCGGATAAAATTGTAGGTAATCGTCCCGACCTGCTGATCAGGAGCGTTGGGGTCAGGAGTGAAAGCCGCTTTAAGTGCTGCATCTTCAGCCAATTTGATGAGACTTTGATCAGAAATGTTTGTGCCTTGCACCCCAGGTTGCGTGCGGACAACTTTTCCCTGCTTGTTTACCCAAATACGAATCACAATTTTTCCCTGCTCCCGCGAATCGTAAGGCGGTTTTGGCAAATGAATGGAGCCGCGTCCTTCGAGACTAAACGACACACCATCACCCAACCCACCTTTTCCGTCCGGTTTCTTACTGTCTTTCGACCCGGTTTCTTTTCCCTGGTCGGCAAGATCAGACTGGTCGCCCTGGTTCCCCGATTCATCGGTTGCTTTTTGGTTGGGTGTGTAAAGTGCACGGGGGTTCACCACAGGTTCCTCTTTCGGGGGAATTACTTTTTCAACCGGCTTTTCTTCCTTTTTTTCAATCTCTTTTGGCTTAATTTCCTCTATCGACGGAGTTTCTTCATTGTTTTGAGTGATGATTTCCTTTGGTTCATTTTTTGGAACAACAGGTTCGACGCGCTGAACAGGTTTTATTTCTTCGGGCTGAGTAAGTCCTGAGCCAGTTTCGGAATAACCAAGACTTACTTCCACCCCTTCCTCACCCGGCAGGGGCAACGGTGTGCGCAGGGCAAGCAGAAAAAGCGCCAGCAGCATGGCTACATGAAAGATGATTGTGCCAACGATACCCCGTATTCTGTTTTTCTGTTCTTCCATCATTTGAATTAATTTGGCCTGGTGGCTAAAATCACCTTGTGCTTTGTACTGTAACGATCGTTTACTTTATTCACGGCATCAATCACATTTACAACGTATTGCACCGGAACCGACTGATCGGCGCGCAAAACTACAGAGCCATCTACCTGCCCGGCCAGGCTCTCTCCAATCATGGGTTCCATTTGGTCAAGGGTGATTTCCGTTTCGTTTAAAAAATACTCGAACCGGTCGTTGATGTAAACGGTTACGGTTTGCTTTGCCATGGTTTTACTACTGCTTTGGGGCAGTAAAAGTTTGATCGCATTTGGTGCAACCAGCGTTGAAGTCAACATGAAGAAGATCAGCAACAGAAATACCAGATCCGACATGGAAGCCATGCTAAAAGCTGCACTTCGCTTATTTCTTGTTTGAATAGCCATAGTTGTTCTTTTATTCTGCGGGCTCGTGTAAAACATCCATAAATTCCGATGCCCTTGCTTCCAGTTTAAAGACGAGTTTTTCGACCCTGGCCACAAGAATATTGTAACAGATGAAAGCAATGATACCCACCACCAGTCCTGCCACCGTAGTAATCATGGCCTGGTAAATCCCGGTTGATAAAAGTGCAATATCAATATTGTTACCGGCCATCGACATGTCATAAAATGCCCTGATCATTCCGATAACGGTGCCAAGGAAACCCAGCATGGGGCCTGCGCCGGCGATAGTGGCCAGTCCGGCAATGTTTTTTTCAAGTCTCGAAACCTCCAGTTTGCCCACATTCTCGATGGCAGCATTGATGTCGTTGAGTGGCTTGCCGATCCTGAGCAATCCTTTTTCGATCATTCGGGAAATAGGGTTTGATGTTCGGCGGCAAAGTGCCAATGCTGCGTCAATCTTTCCGTCGTGGATAAAATCACGGATGTGGTTCATGAAGTTGTTGTCTTCTTTTGAAGCCTGGTTGATGATCAAAAACCGTTCGATGAAAATGTAGATGGCAATCACTGAAAAAATACCAAGGATGATCATGATCCAGCCGCCTTTGGCTACAAGTTCCCACAATGACATCGAAATTTCCCCGGCTTCCACATTCATGGCTTGTCCGGCCTGGTTGATCTGCAATAAAATACCTGCTAACATATTGTTCAGATTAATTGATTCAATTTTTGAAGTTATTCTCTTAAACGTTAACGTTGTGTGATTATTAGAAAAGCAACAGTAATTTTCAGGCTAATGGGTGTTAACCCCGTTAAAGTCACATTAATCATTAGGGAGCATAAATTGTCGAACTATGTGATTTAGTTGGCCTTAACCCTGATTTATGCAAAAGTCATCCCATTGGGAGAAAATATTTGAAGCATTTGCAAATGAATTAGAATTTCATAGTCGATTAAGCATTTCAAATGCATATTCTGGGTTTAATTCATCATCCTTACCGCATGCCTGATCTCATCCCAGGATTGTTGACTCATTTTTGCTCCCATCACTTCAATGACCTTTCCAGCCAACAGAGCGCCAACTCTTCCACAGGTCTCCAGCGAAAGTTGGTTGGCCATTCCATACAGAAACCCGGCAGCATACAAATCGCCGGCGCCTGTGGTGTCGATGCTGTTAGCTTTTATCACACCAATCTGATGGGTTTTTTCACCGGAATGAATCAATGATCCTTTTTCTCCAATTTTAACCACACAACAAGAGGTGATTTTTGATATTTCGTGTAATGCCTGTTCTGGTTCAAGCCCGGTGAATGCCCTTGCTTCGTCTTCGTTGGCAAAAACAATATCCACATGGTCATTGATGATTTTGGTTAAAAAGCCGAGGTTTGCAAGAACCACATCAAAACTTGCCAGGTCAAGTGAAACCAATGCTCCGGAATTCTTTGCGAGAAGGATGGCTTTACTGAGTAATTCAGTATTCTGGATTAAATAACCTTCGATATGAAAGATATCGTACCCCTCAAACATCGTTTCTGTGATATCTTCTGGTGTGAGCTCAATGGCGCAACCAAGATTCACTGCAAAGGTCCGCTCGGAGTCAGGCGTGACGAGGGCTACTGCAATACCGGTAGGAGCAATTCCTCTGTACAATAGTGGTTTGATTCCGCTTCTCAGCATGTCTTCTTCCATAAATCTCCCAAGATCATCCTCTGCCACTTTCCCTATAAAACCGGTTTCGATGCCAAGGTTTGCGAGTCCGTTCATTGTATTTGCAGCCGATCCTCCAGGCGCTTTTTCCATTGGCAGGTTTTTCAGTCTGCCGAGCAGCCGTTCAATAAAACCGGCATCCACAAGCTTCATTCCCCCTTTCAGCAATCCAAACTCATTAAAAATCCCTTCATCTTCAATCCTTATCATAATGTCCACCAGGGCATTACCCATTCCTAATATCTTACCCATTCCAGCTGTGTTAAACTTAAATTGAAAAATTTCAGCAAAAGTATTTTTAATTTACAAAAAGTATCTATTTTTGCAGCCGCTTTTTCAGGAACAGTTCTTTAAAAAAAGCACTGAAATTTTAAAAATTCCTCCTTAGCTCAGTTGGTTAGAGTGCCGTACCTACGGCATTAATCAGAGGGTCGCAGAGGAAAAATTGAAATAATGAACATTCCTCCTTAGCTCAGTTGGTTAGAGCATCTGACTGTTAATCAGAGGGTCGCTGGTTCAAGTCCAGCAGGGGGAGCAACTTCAAAAGCCGGCAGATTGTCGGCTTTTTGTATTTTTACGGGTATGTTTTACATCTACATACTTTACTCACGTTCCGCCGACAGATACTATGTCGGTCATACCGATGACTATCTTCGTCGTCTTGATGAGCACAGCAATTCTGAACGAAATACTTACACTTCAAAGCATCGTCCGTGGGAATTGAAAGCCGTTTTTGAATGTGGAGATGACCGGGGTGAAGCTCAAAAGATCGAACTCTTCATCAAGAAACAGAAAAGCCGGAAGTTGATAGAAGGAATAATTCATGGGCAACTATTAACAGGAATATTAGCTCAGTTGGTTCGAGTGCCGCACGTGCGGCATTAATCAGAGGCTTACCCCGAGAAGGCTTTGATTCGGGGGTGCACCCCGAGAGTTTACGATACAGGGTCGTTCCGGGAGCACAGTGATTCGGGATCCAGCAGGGGGAGTTTGATAATAAAGGGCTTAAAGATAATTTTTCTGTGAGCCTTTTTTTATTCCGGAACATTTCCGACACAAAATGTTGCTTAATGCATACTTATCTCAGTATTTCAAACCCTCAAATTCATCAAAAATTTGAAGATTTTTCTTTGAGAATTTTGACTTAACCCCCTAAAGGTTAAGCCTCCATTTGTGACAATAAAAACTAAATTTGTTCAAAAATTCCTCTATGACTCATCACAATGCCGACGAACATTTCAACAACAAATGGGACAACGCTTCCTGGTGGGACGAATTTTACGACAAGAACAAGGATGATACGCTCAATATTGATCGTGATCCCCGGTATTTAATCAAAACCATTGAGAAAATCAACCGTCGTCCGCCGTTGAAAATCCTTGATGCCGGAACCGGAATTTCCACACTTCCTGAATTTGCTGCATACCTGGGACATCATGTGGTAGCCGTTGATATTTCGCCAAAAGCCATCGAAACAGGCAAAACACGCAAGGTGACAGAGAAAGACCTGATGCGTTGTCTTGGTGAAAGTTACAGCTGCCGGTATTTTCAAGGGAAGAGGGAATATCTCGATCGTGAAACCAAAAAGCCGGTGGACATCAGGATGGAACTGAATAAGCTGTTTCACCCATGGGGAGAATTGGTGGCCCGTGAGGTGATGGATTGGAACGATTCGGCGCTCATTGAAAAACAGGGAACTTTCGACATTGTGCTGAATCAAAATGGCCTACGGGCAGCATCGCCGGAACTGATCACGAAGTCTTTTCAGTCTTTCTACCGGTTGCTCAACCCCGGCGGCATCCTTATCGAAACCAATATCATCGCCCTCGACCGGTTAGAACGCCTGGAACAGCAAGCCATCGCAGCAGGCTTCAGGGTGCTCACAGAATCCTGGGTAGTATTTGGAATCGAAAGCCTGAAGGTGGAATTAAACGATACTGAAAAGTATGCTTTATTTGGCTGGCCGACGGGGTAATCAATATAAAAAGGTGCTGACAGTTTCCAATGCATTTGTGTTAGTAAAAATTTTCTTGTCAAATTGGCCGATCAAATCTGCTCTGAATCCTGAAATAGCAATACCTTCAACATTCGCTATCAGCGCACAGGCAGCCTGTTCGAAGCGCCGTTTAGCCGCCTGCCGGTTACTGATGAAAGGTATTTCAGGCATTTGGTGTACTATATCCATAATAACCCCGTGCATCATGGCATCTGCGAAAGCATGATGGATTAACCGTGGTCGTCGTATCTCACCATGGGTTCTCTCAAGCCCACCAATCTGAAAAGAGACAAAGTGATCGGATGGTTCAATTCGAAATCTGAGTTTGTTGAGTTTCATCAGAAAGAGCAGGATTTGGGGGAGATTGGGGATGTAATTACGGAGGGGGAATAAACCCGCCGGTATGCGAAGCTCCCGGCGGGGTTTGGAACCCAATTATCTTTCTGCAAACAGAAAATAAATTTATGATTTTGTTTCTGTAAACAGAAATTCTTTTATCTTTGAGGGCTGAAAAAGCAAACCACATGGATAAGAATAAATTATTCGGTATTCTTAACGACTGGAATTACTGGGATAAGCCGGTTCCGGAGTTTTTTCCGAGGGAACATTACCAGGAGACAATAAATACATACCTGACGACCGGGGAGGTAATCGTGCTGAAAGGGATACGCAGGGCGGGGAAATCAACATTGATGATCAATCATATCCGGCATCTTACAGGAACTGGAGTGGATAAAAAGGAGATACTCTTCGTTAATTTTGAAGATCCCCGTTTCGATGGCGAACTGAACAGCGAACTGCTGGAACAAATTTTTGAGGTTTACAAAGAGTTTGTCAACAACCAAACAAAACCCCATATTTTCCTGGATGAAGTGCAGCATGTTGCACAATGGGAAAAATGGGTACTTACAGGTTATGAACTTAACAGAGCGCAATTTTATGTAACCGGCTCATCTTCAAAACTCCTTAGCCGGGAGTTTGGCGCCGCGCTTAGTGGTCGGTTTCTTGCCATCAATGTTTTTCCGCTTTGTTTCGGCGAGTACCTCCTTTTTAAGGGTCAGCCAGCACCTGACAAGATTTCACTGATCACACAGAAACTGGTTTATAAAATAGCCTTCAACGATTACCTCAAAGCGGGAGGGTTCCCAAAGACGTGTTCACTTGAAGAGGATTTAAGGCGGCAGGAAATCATCATGTATTACGATACCATTATCCTTAAAGATATTGTAGCCCGCTACAACCTCAAAAACTACGACAGTGTTAAAAAAGTAGCCCGTTATTTATTATCCAACATCGGCAAACCATTTAACCTGAACAAGGTGAGGCTTTCGCTCAATCTTTCGTACGATCTGGCCGATAAGTATTTCGAATACCTGAAAGATACTTTTTTGTTGTTTGAGGTATTTCAATACGACCACTCATTAAACAAGCAATTTACCAATCTCCGCAAAGTGTATTGCATTGATAACGGAATACTTACCAATACTTCCTTCAGGATTTCGGAAGACTATGGCAGGTACCTGGAAAATCTTGTTTTTATTGAATTACTGCGAAAGGGGCATGAGATTTATTTCCACAAAGGCAAAAAGGAATGTGACTTCGTCATAAAAGATGCAGTAAACATCACCCAGGCCATACAGGTATGCCGCACCATGCAGGATGACGAGACCAAAAAGAGGGAATTGGAAGGATTGATTGAAGCCATTGACACTTATGGATTAAAAGAAGGAACAATACTTACAGAGGATGAAGAATTCGAAATGGATGCAGAAGGCCGCAGAATCTTCGTTCAGCCCGTTTGGAAATGGATGCTGGAACACAACCAAATCAATTCATGCATCAACAACAGATAGCGATGAAATTTTTTAAGCACCTCTTTGGTAAAAAGAACAAAAGGAATACGTCATTTTAATCTGGACCAAAACCTGACCCAGAACTTTTACCCAAAAAGGAAGCCCCTTTCAATGAAACCATTGCGGAGCAGGAGTCCCAACCAACAAAGGAGCAGGAGCCGCCAGTAAGTAAAAAGCCCGCAGTGCCTGCAGTGCCAGAGCAAAAAAGCCAAAGACCGCTGCCGAACCCCGCCGGTGTGCGAAGCTCCCGGCGGGGTTTAACCCAACGCCATTTAAAAAGTTGAAAAAATATCATTTCCTCCTTGTTTTTGTAAAAATTATTCTAATTTTGTTAAGGTAAGAAAAATGAAGGGTTAAATGGGATTTTTCCATTTTCAATTTTCTTGAAAATTAACAGATTAACTAAATAAAATGAAAAGATGAGCAAAATTACCTCCAACTGGAACGAACACGAGTTCAGGGTTTATCTCCTCCTTTATGCTGCCAATGCAGATTTTACGCTAAATGAGGAAGAAAAAGAAAAAATTCAGGCCAACGCAACCCAGCAAGAGTACCTGGAGATTTCAAGGGCTTTCGAAAAGGCCAATGACCAGGAAAGGCTGGAGACCATTCTTTCGTTCAGGGAGCAATATTTCCCCACCGATCAGCACATCGAACTGCTTCTGCAGGATGTATGCGGAATCTTGAAGTGCGATGAACGCTACAACATTTACGAACGAAGTTTCTTCATCCTGCTGAAGAAACTGCTCAGGGGAAATTAGTGCACCTCTTATTCCCCATGAGATGCACAATCAATCAGCAACACCGGCACACACCCAATTTGGTAAAGGTGAACTGAAAAACATTCATTTCTCGCCTTACCTGGGTTATGCATTGAAACTGGCTGCCAAGCCCCGTCGCGGCGGGGGTAACATGTTCCGCCACCAGATGGAGACCTTTGCTGTCCTGTTGGATTATGGCTACTTTCAGCCTGTCATACTGAAAGCCTCCCTGATACACGATTTGATTGAAGACAGCGACTGGACTGACTTTTATGCTTTTGAAGAAATCGCATGTATTGATGAGGATGGCGCAGCCGTCCTTGCATTGGTGAAGGAAATTAGCCAGCGCGTGGTAAATGGCCAAAAAGAACCCAAGGGAGATTTTTTGCTCAGGGTGATGCTTCAGGGGTCGGAGCAAGTGAAAATACTTAAGCTGGCCGACAGAATTTCCAATCTCTCCGGGTTGCCCCACTATGGAGACATTGCTTTCATCCGGGGTTACATCATCGAAACCGAACAATACATCGTGCCTTTCGCTTCGAAAGTTGATACCGCAATGGCAGAGGAGATCAACCGGCGACTGAAATCATTAAAAAATTCCTTTCAACCATGAAAATGACCGTTGACCAATACAAAGAGCGTATCAGGCAGTTTGAAAAGATAAGGCCTGAATATCTTGCATTTGCAGAATTCCTGGATAAGGTTTTAAACAAGGCAGCCGGCAACTTTGGATTCCTTGCCATTGTTCAGTCAAGACCCAAATCAGTGGCAAGTTTCTCGTCAAAAATCATCATCAGGAATACCTATTCCAGACCGCTTGAAGAGATTACCGACCTGTGCGGCGCCAGGATCATCCTTCATTTCCAAAGTCAGGTTGACAAAATGTGCACGTTCATCAAAGAAAACTTCGAGGTGGATGAGGCCAAAAGCCTCGACCAGAAGTCAAAGCTGAAAGTGAATGAGTTTGGCTACCGATCCATCCATTACATTGTCACCCCTAAAAAAGATTCGATCCTTGGCATCCCCGTGGAGGATTGTCTGAAAGGGAAGAAAGCAGAGATTCAGGTACGAACCCTTGCCGAGCATGTTTGGGCCGATATTTCACACGACAGGATCTATAAACCCGATCTCAGGATCCCTGAAGACTGGAAACGTCAGGCGGCCAGGCTTTCGGCTATCCTCGAAGATGCAGACATTGACTTTGGCAATATGTCGAGAGAAATTGATCAAATGGCCAGGGTTTTCGAACTGCAATATGAAACGGCAAAAACACCCATTGAAATCGAAAAACTGAATACCCTGATATCAGTTTTCCGGGATAAGCCCGATGAGGCTGCGGTAAACGTACTGAAACTTTCAACAGTTTACCGGGCAATGGGAAAATACTCCGATGCAGCCGGACTTTTAAAAACGTGGCTGAATGAACCTGTTAAACCGATGCTGAAACTCCGGTTGTGGTTTGAATACGGGATTACCCTGAGCCTTACAAACTGCAGGGATGTTAATTCAACGGATTACACCAACGGATTGAAAGCGATCCGCCACAGCCTTGATCTGATTGAACAACTTCCACCAGATGCAATGGAAGACTACAAAGAGGAGTTAAGCTACATCTTTTACCGCTATGGCAAGCTGCTGCAGCGAAATGAGGAGGAATCGGACACCATGCATTCCTACTTCAGCCGTGCTCATCAAATGATGCCTGAAAACCCGCTGTACCTGGTTGGATTGATGGAGTCGGTGGTCATGCGGAACATTGACCTGGGTAAATATAGCGTTGAGTTGTTCAAAGCCGGCATGGAAAAAGCCATTACCAGCCTTTCAAGGCTGCTTGAGATGGGGATTAAGCGGGTTGCTGCATGGTTTGCCATCGGCAGGTGTTACTTTTTCGCCGGCGATGAATCAAGATGTATTGAAGCCTATGCCAATGCCGTCAGCACAATATTGGATGATCGCTACCATACAAGCATTTCAAGTGTAATAGCCGAAATTGAATTGGCCGGTCGCCTGAAACGATTCAACTATCCTTTGGCTAAACAGATTCAGATTTACCTGAACATTGCCCTTATCGGGTCGAAGCATTGTCCTGATCAGGAAAGATATCATAACTTCCTGAAAAATCAAGCCCTGAGAACTGCGGCTATTAAAACCCCTGTTGTTATTGTTGCGGGTGGCGCAGATAAAATGGACAAAGAAAAAGTTTCCATTTACTCCAATCATATCAGGGAACTGATGCATGGATTCAAGGGTACCATCATCAGCGGGGGAACAACATCGGGCATTCCGGGGTTGGTTGGAAAGATAAAAAAGGAGTACCGGGAAAAAGGTCAGGCAGAGTTTGAACTTATTGCTTACCTGCCAAAACAACTGCCGGAGGACGCACACAAGTCTGATGCCTACGATGCTCATCATTATACTGATTCCGACAGATTTTCCTCGTTTGATATTCTTTCCTGCTGGAGCGATCTGGTAGCTCAGGGCATCTCTCCGTCAGAAGTCATCCTGATCGGGATTGATGGTGGAAACATCGCCACACTTGAGTACATGATTGCCCTCTCTCTGGGAGCTACGGTGGGACTTGTTGCGTATAGCGGAAGGGCTGTTTCCGATTTCCTGCAAAACAAAACATGGAAAAATCATCCCGGACTTTTATCACTGCCTGACGATCCCCATACCGTCTGGGCCTTGGTGAACCAGAAGGCGGAAACAAGCCTGAGCAGTGATGAGATAGAAAAGCTTGCTCCACTGGTTCATGAATTCTACCGCGCAAGAAAATTACAGAGCTTTAAGGCAGAAAGTGAAGACATAAACAATTACAAGGTGATCATGCCATGGGACAAACTGCACCCATCACTCAAAATTTCCAACCGACAACAGGTTGCCTTTTACGAGCATATTCTGAAAAGAGTGAACCTGGGAATTCGCAAAGCCGATAAGCCGGAGTACTTTGAGATCCAAAGCAATGTTTCCGCCCAGGAATATGATCTCCTGGCTAAGCTCGAACATGCACGCTGGAATGCCGAACGGTTGCTTGACGGCTGGAGATTTGGGAAAGAAAAGGACCTGGCCAGGAAGCTAAATCCTTGCATTGTCCCCTGGGAGGAACTGGATGATGAAACCCGGCCATACGATTATGAACCGGTGAACAACATACCCATGCTATTGGGAAAGATTGGATATGAGGTGTTTAAAATTAATTCTTGATTTTTGACTATGTACCTTTAATCTTAACTTAAATACAAAAAATTATGAAAAACTTTAAAAAATTGAGTGCCGGCCTAATGACACTGATCATATTAAGCATTTTAACAATAGTCTTAGGCCATATTGCTTTTGAGATCGCTTTTCCGGATTATCCGTTCTTAAGGAAACTCTATCTTTCATTCCAGTTGTTCACAACAGAATCAGGTGACAAGTTTTACGAGAGCGAAAAATCTATTCCATTATTTGGACATCTAATTTTTAATCTTGCCAGATTTCTTGCGATTTTCACGCTAATTTATACCATAGTGCTGGCATTTTTATCAATATTGAAAGATGAGTACTTTTTGACCAGAGTAAAGCGGATGCATGAACACATTGTTATTTGTGGTCTGGGTAATCTTGGAACAGCAATCGCAAATAACTATGCACATAAAAACAAATTGGTTATTATTGAGAAAGACCCTGAAAATGAAAGCCTTGAATATTTCAGGAAACAAGGGGCAAAGGTCATCATAGGTAATTCACTCGACCCTGAAGTATTAAAAAAAGTCGGACTAAATCATGCAAGTTACCTTTATGTACTAACAGGAGATGATTTCAGTAACCTAACGGTGATCTCACATGTAAAAAACATTCTTTCAAATACTGATGGTGGAAATCCAAAACTCTTTATAACGACAAACATTGACAGCAGGAATCTTAAAGTTGCAGCCAATCAGGAAATGGTTAAGATCCCTGAACGCAATAAATGTGCAGTGTGGTCGAGATTAAAAGAGCACAGAGCATTAGCTGATCAGATTAAAAGTATAGGGTCAATTGATGCAGCATCAACAGAGCAAAAGAATAAATTTACCGAGCTTAAAAACGAGCTGCTCAACTATGACCCCGATTGTCATAAAGATTCAACGCAATCAGGAATACGTACAAAACTATTTAATATCAATGAGCTTGCTGCATGGCATATTTTTCGGCAATATCCACCCGACCGGTTTAGACCTGTCACCTCAAAAAATGATGACCCCATTCATATTCTATTAATCGGATTCAGTCAAATGGGAGAAGAACTCCTCAAACTTTGCCTGCAAAATTGTCACTTCATCAGCAGGAAGAAAACCAAAATTACCATACTGGGAGAGAATACCCAATTGATTGAGAATAAAATGTTGAATAAGCGAAAGGACATCAAAAAGTTGTTTTTCATGAGGTATGTCGAACTCAATCCTCATCACATCACGCCTGAAAGCAAGACAGGGAATAGACTTCAGGATGTTGACGTAATTTACATCTGTAGCGACTCCGATCGTTTGCAGGCATCTTATTCTATTAAAGCATTTGAGGTTTTTGGACAGAAAATCCCAATAGTACGCTGGTTTACAAAAGATGTGATGTCGGGGATAACAATTGAAAAGCCTGATAATATTCACACAGTGGAGATTTTTAAAGCTGTGGCTACTCACGAAAACATAACCGATCTGAATATTGATAAAATTGCCATTGCTACACATCACCGATGGCTCAGGAGGGCAATAAAAAGCTACATCGAAAAAGTTGATAAAAATTTAACTCCATCAGGAGAACTACCGGATCTTAAGGATACAATGTTGCCCTGGCATCTGCTTGATGAAGAAATACGGGATGACAACCGTTCGGTCGTGGAGCATAATTTTATCAAATTAAGGGCGATGAAACAGTTTACCGACACAAAATATTTCCTGAGTCCATGGGAAGCAGAGATTGATCTCGGATTTCTTGATGACCAACAAAATGTATTACAGTTGGCCGAAATGGAACACCGGCGTTGGATGGCGACAAAATATTATTATGCCTGGCGGTACAATGCTAAAAGAGACGATCCTAAAAAAGAACACAATAATTTGATTGATTTCAATAGATTGGATGCCGGTACCAAAGCCTATGATATTGAGCAAATTAATGAGCTGAAACAAATATGGGAGCTCATCAAAAACATCAGCAAGAATGGCAAACCAAAGACAGGCGTGTAAAAACAAATAACCATGCCCCAGCAAAGCAAAATATTTCGGGTAATAATCTGTACAAATTTTAGGTTCATAAGTTAGAATTTTGCAAAATAAGTCAATTGAGTATAAAACTATAATATGATATTAATGAATTTAGAAGAATTACATCACATCTGCATTCAAACTGAGGTTTATTCTGAATCTTTGGATTTTTATGTCAACCTACTCGGTTTTGAAATTATCAAAGAAAATTATGATTTTCATGAGAGAGAATTTAATACGTGGATTAAAGCAGCAAACTGTAGAATCGAGTTACAGACTCCTAAAAAAGGCACAAATTTAAATAAATGGAGTAGTCTTAACAGTGGTCCTGTTCATTTAGCATTTGTCGTAAATGACGTGGTTGCTGCTTACACACAAATTAACCAATTTGGATATAAAAACTTCAAAATGAAAAATGGAAAGGAACTCTATTCTGTGAATCAAAATACTACCATTTTCAAAATTATTGCTCCGGAAGGAACTGAAATTGAAATTCGTGAGAATGCAAATCTTGATTAATAGAAAATCAAAAAATCAGCTTAAAGATGGCAGAAGAAAAAAAATACTTGGGATTCGTTTCGTATTCGCATTCCGAAACAGATAATATATATTTTGATACATTAATTAGTGGGTTACAAAGACATTCTCAGAAAAGCAAATTTTGGACCGATAAAGAAATTCCAAGTGCCTCAAAATGGCGTGATGAGATTTTTGAAAAACTCAAACAAGCCGATTTTGCAATTTTGTTGATTAGCCCCAATTTTTTATCCTCTGAATTTATAATGAATACTGAATTCCCCGAAATATTAAAACTTCATAAAAAAAAGTTTCTAAAAGTATTCCCTATACTTCTTTCACCTGTTGATATTGATAAATCGCCTACTATCTCTGAAATTCAATTTTATATTATTGACCGCGCCAAATATGATATAAATGGACCTCAGAATAAGATGTATTCTTACGCACATTTAGTAAATTTATTGAAGGGTAAAAATGAAATACAACCAAACAGAAATAGAGAACAATTTCATATCGACTTTATCAATTACATTGAATCGAAAATTAAAAATAGCGACTCAGCTGATTCAAATCATGAAAAGAATCAAGCCAAACGGAAAAGTTTTAACCTTTCAACCGTAAAAGAAATTGCTATTAGTTACGCCTCAGAATATAACAAGGCTAATTGTTATGAAGATAAAGTCGAACTACTTACAGTGTTAATAGACTTGTTAATTGAGCATGATAAAACAAAAAGAGAAGTTATAGAAAAATTCATTAATCACTTTAACCAAGGTGTCAAACCAAATATCAGAAGTCTAATTATCGCTTCCGAAATTGATCTATATGAAATATTGATTAAATTGTTCAAAAACGGAATACCTTCTGAACCCCATTTTCTAAATGAAATTAATTCAAAGTACTTTTTTATTAATCCATTATACGCATATATCCTATCAATTATTAAAGATATTGAGCAATCAGGATACTCCACTGCATTAGTTAACATAGAGTCAATACCATTAAGATTAGCAGATTATGAGTGTTTTTATGCAGATTACTTAGTTGGTCAAATAAATAGAAAAAATAATGAATTGGCCAATTCATTAACACATTTTTCAAATGGAATTAAAAAGATAAGTTCCCGATCCTTTTCTGTCCCGAACAAATACTGTCGTTCATCATGTCAAGCCTGTAGTGTAGAATTGATTGGTGCTGAACTTTTTAGGGGCCGAGCTACAATTTATAGAAAGTTATTAGCAAGTGCGAGCGAACCTGATGAGGTAAAATATTATTCATTAGCAAATTCTGATTATAAGCAAGCGCTTTCTCTTTTTAATAAAATAAATCCTGTAAAACATACAAAACCTAAAGGTTCAGAAGCAGTTGGATCTGACATCTACTTCAGTTACGGGTATTTTAAATTTGAAAATTATTTTAAAAAGCTTATTAAAAGTCAGGAAACGGATGAGAAAGATTTAAAATTAGCACTTAAACTATTTGATTTATCAAATAATTTAAATTCGAAATTTACACCCCCTTTATCAAGAGCAGGAATAATTTATTTATATAATAAAGACTATTTTAAAGCAGGGCAGTATTTTAATGAAGTAAAAACGAAAGATCATGTAACTGAGAATACGACGAATGGAGAACTAATACTAACTAGCATTTGGATAGATTTTGCCCTCTTTTATATAAACAAGATAACATATGAAAAATATAATGTAAAAAATCCAAAAACATTATTGGAATTCACAATTTCTAGTTTTCGAACCAAAAATATTTCAAAAGGCGCAATTGATTGTCATACTTTTGACCTAAAGGTAATATTCTACATATTAGGCGTTCAGAATCAACCCATTATTGAAAATGAATTTAATGAAATTCTTGCAATTTTTAACCTACAGAATAATTCACAACATAACATTTGAAAAATGACTGATTTTATTTCCATAGTTTGGGTAATTACTGAAAAGTGTGATAAAGAATGTCTTATTTGCCATCGTTTTTTTAATAATGAGAACAATCTCTCATTAGAGGAACAATTCGAATTGCTAAAATACTTAAAAGAACAAGGAATAAAAAGAATCTGTTTTTCTGGAGGAGAACCAACAATTTTCAAGTCATCACTTTTTGAAGCCATCAGTTATGCTCATAATTTGAAATTGCACACTGCTCTAACTACACATGGACTTAACCTTAATAAAACTGATATTATTAAACTGGATAAAATTCTGGATCAAATTTTAATACCAATAAGGTATTTGAACTCTGATAATTACGAATCAACAAATAGGATTGCTGGAGTTTTTAATAGGCATATTAAATATTTACTTTCATGGTTAATGAATTCAGAGATAATAACTGAAATAGTAACTGTTGTAACAAAGCATAATTTAAATTCCATAATTGATATAGGTGAAATAGTTTTCAATATAAGCCCAAATATAAGATGGAGAATTGATGAATATTATTCTAATGGGTATAACAAAAAACTAGAACTTGATTTTCAGATAGCCGATGAACAGTTTGGTGAGGTAATACAAAAGGTTCGTTCTCATTTTTCAGATGAACGAAACCAATTAATTACCTTTAGTTCAAAACTATCACGAGCAAAAGCTCCGGACTTATTAATTACTCCTCAAGGGAACTTAGTGACAACCTGCAATCATGAGTCGCTGCCCAAAGGGCATTATAAGTCAGGAATTATCTCTTCAATGCAAACAAGGAGAGATCAGGATTATTATAAGGGATCAATAAGAAATTGGGATTGGTAAAAATTAAAAGTATCACTCATTTGTGTATGGAGCACGACCTGCTGTTTAACTGGAATCCTGGGAGCACCGGAATCTGGATGACAGTGCTTTGTGCTTTTTTGCCTGCAATCCGATTTACATTTGCGGCCATCAGCAGCGACAGTGATGTGCAAAGTCTGGCCCAGCGTTCGATAGCCATGGAAGAAATGTTGACACAGTTTCAGACAGAATTTGGAGCAATACGGATTGTTGATCGTGCCTTAAACTCCATAAAACTTCGAAGCTATGCTGACTGTACAACCGAACTGACGACCACTGAAATGCTCGATTGGCACGTCTTTTTCCATTACAGGCATTAGCAATACCATAATAAATCAACTACTATTCACCCATACTACTATGAAACTCCGTAACAAAACCATTCGTGTATTTCTAAGCTCCACCTTCGAGGATTTGAAGGCTGAACGCGATGCCCTGCAGCAAGGGGCATTCAAAAACCTGCGCAGGTACTGCAAATCGCAGGGCTGGCAGTTCCAGGCAGTGGATCTGCGCTGGGGCATCAACAACGAGGCAACCATCGACCAACGTACCATGGAGATTTGCCTGCGGGAGATTGCGCGATGCCAGCAACAATCGCCCCGCCCTAATTTTATTGTCCTGCTGGGTGAGCGTTACGGCTGGCGGCCATTGCCCGACCGTGTTCTAAACAGCGTTGCCCTGGCGATGGAAACGGCCATGCCTTCCGGTATTCTTTCCCTGTTCACGCAGTGGTACCAGCCCGACGAAAACCAGTTGCCCGAAACGGTATGGAGGCTAAAACCCCGTGAGGGCAGGTACATTGATTACAACGATTACGAAAGAGATGTACAAAGACCACTGGTCGGATTTTTCACACGTTGGGCAGCAGAAAACCTGCCTGACCCCGATCTTGCTGAAAACAAAACAAATCCGCTGGCTTTGCAGCGGCTGAGCATGGAACGGTCGGCTACTGAACAGGAAATACAGGCCGGGGCATTTGGCGTGGAAGATGCACATGAACACGTGTTTGCCTTTTTCAGGAATATCACCGGATGCCCTGCGGATAATGCTGCCTTTCATGATCACGACCAAAATCCCGTTCAACAGCTTCGCGCCCGCCTGGAACAGTATCTGGATGATGATAATGTGGCGGAGTTCACAGCCCGTTGGGATGCCGGGAAAAACGAGCCGGCTACTGACCACCTTGAAAAACTTTCGGCGGATGTTGAGAATTGTCTGAAAAAGATCATCGACGCGGAAATCGAAAACTACCGGCTTGCCGGTGAAGGAGACCTGGAACAAGCCGCCCATGAAGCCTTTGCCCGGGAGCGCACCTTTGGTTTTTCGGGCAGGGAAATCGACATCGCTGCAATTTGTGATTACACTACCCAAAATACCAGCGCCCCCTTTGTGGTCTGGGGCGAATCGGGCACAGGCAAATCAACCCTGCTGGCCATGGCTGCAAGGAAGGTGCAGGAAATCTTTCCCCATGCACATGTAATTTCACGTTTTATCGGCGTTACAGGCAATTCGGCCAACGGCCACACCTTGCTCACCGACATCTGCCGGAACCTGAACCTGCTATATGGAGATGAAACGGATGATATTCCGGATGATCCGGCCAGGCTCCGTTTTGCATTCCGCCAATATCTTGCAAAAGCAACTTCAGAACACCCGCTGGTGCTCTTCCTCGATGCGCCCGACCAGTTTAACGATGGTGATGCGGCCCGTTTGCTGCAATGGTTGCCGGAGGTTTTGCCTCCGCATGTAGCAATTATCCTTTCGACACTAAAAGGGGTAAGTTTTGACGTTCTGAAAGAACGCAAAGAACCGGCGCCGGTTTTTTATGAAATCACTCCGCTTACCGCAGAAGATGGCAGAAATGCCCTGAGCACATGGTTGAAACGCGCAAACCGAAAACTTCAACCCCATCAGGCTGATCAGATCATCCGTGATTTTGAATATGCAGGTTGTGCTCCGCTGTACTTGCACCTTGCCTTCGAACAGGCGCAACACTGGGAATCGTATGCGCGCCGGCAACGCCTGGGAAGGGATATCCCCGAAATGATAGAAGACTTTTACGGCCATTTATCCCGCCCCGAAGCCCACGGTTCCATTGTTGAAAAGGTTTTGACCGCCATCCGTTGTGCGAAACAGGGTTTAAGCGACGATGAAATCCTTGGCGTGCTGGCGGCTGACCAGGAGTTCTGGAACAACTTCGGCATACAGACCTATCATGCTTTTGTTGAGGAAGAACTGACTGTGACAGCCTCCCGGTTGATCCCGCCGGTTTTATGGATCCGTCTGTATCACGACCTGGAATATTACCTCACACGCAGAAATGCTCCCGGCGGAGAGGTAATCACTTTTTACCACCGGCAGTTAGCCGAAGCCGTTGACAGCATTTACCTGCAACGCCCGGGATTACGGCAGAAGAGGCAAAAGGAACTTGCTGCTTTCTTCCAGGGGAAAAGCCTTCTTATTAAAGAAACTGCTCCCATTATTGCCAATGTCCGCGTTTGCGACGAACTGCCCTGGCTGCTTACCAAAAGCGAAGACTGGGATGCCCTGACAGACACCCTCTGCAACCTCGATTTCATCCAGGCGAAAGCTGCTGCAAAGATGACGTATGATTTGGTAAATGATTTTAATGCAGCACTGGAAGTAATCCCTGATAATGCTGAAAATATCCGAAAGGAAAAGGAAAGGCAAGCCAGAATGGAAAAATACTCCCGGGATTTAATAGCCTGTGCAGAAGGAAAGATAAGCCGCTTTGATCTGGAAGTACCAGAAAGCATCACCCCCTGGACTGAAGAGAAGATTAATACTGAAATTGAAAGGATAAAAACCCATCCGACAAGAGCAGACCGGTTAAGAGATTTTCAGAATTTTCTGGGGCAGGAAGCCGGTAATTTGCAAAACTTTGCCAATGACTTTCCGCATTTTGCTGTACAGCAGGCCTGGAATTATGCTAACGAAGGCCCGGTTGGCAAAGCGGCGGAAAACAAACCTCCGGATATGTATAAATCACTGCTGCGCCACAGCCCATCCACACGCCCAACCTGGAACCCTCTACCGCTGGCAGTCAAAATTCTCACGGGGCATACTGCACAGGTCACCTCCGTTTCCATCACCCCCGATTGGAAAAAGGCACTCTCTGGCTCCGAGGATAATACTTGCATCCTGTGGGATCTGGAAACGGGGCAGACGGTCAAAACACTCGTGGGTCATACTTCCGTAGTCACTGCCGTTTCAATCACACCCGATGGCAATAGTGCGGCCTCCGGCTCTGCTGACAAAACCTGCATCCTGTGGAACTTGGAAACGGGGCAAGCGGTCAAAAAACTCACGGGTCATACTTTCGTAGTCACTGCCGTTGCAATCACACCCGATGGCAATAGGGCGGTCTCCGGCTCTGTTGACAAAACCTGCATCCTATGGGATTTGGAAACGGGGCAGGCGGTCAAAACACTCACGGGTCATACTTCCGTAGTCACTGCCGTTTCAATCACACCCGATGGCAAAAGAGCACTCTCAGGCTCCCATGACAAAACCTGCACCCTTTGGGACCTGGTAACGGGACAGGCAGTCAAAACCCTCAAAGGACATACCGACAGGGTCACTACTGTTTCAATCACCCCCGATGGCAAATGGGCAATCTCTGGCTCCGATGACAAAACCTACATCCTATGGGACCTGGAAACGGGGCGGGCAATCAAAACACTCACGGAGCATTCTCACATTGTTGAAGCCATTTCATTAACCCCCGATGGCAAAAGGACAGTCTCCGGCTCTTTTTTCAAAACCTGCACCCTTTGGGACCTGGTAACGGAACAGGCAGTCAAAACCCTCAGGGGACATACCCACAGTGTCAAGGCCGTTTCAATTACTCCCGATGGCAAAAGGTTAATTTCAGGCTCCAGTGACAGAACCTGCATCCTATGGGACCTAGAAAAAGGTCAAGCAGACAAAACTCTCACAGAACATACTGACCTGTTAAAAGCCATTTCAATCACCCCCGATGGAAAAAGGGCAATCTACTGTCTCTGGGACAAAACCTGCGTCCTATGGGACCTGGAAAATGGTAGACCAATTAAAACTTATACAATCACCCCCGATGACAAAAGGGTAATTTCAGGCTTGTTTTACAAAACCTGCATCCTGTGGAACTTGGGAACGGGGCAGGCAGTCAAAACCCTCACTGGGCATACAAACGTGGTCAGCGCTGTTTCAAATACTCCATCTGGCAAAAAAGCGATCTCCGGCTCTTGGGATAATACCTGCATTCTGTGGGACTTGGAAATTGGGCATGTAGTCAAAACATTTAAAGAGCATACTGATTGGGTTAATGCCGTTTCAATCACCCCTGATGGCAAAAGGGCACTCTCCGGCTCCCAGGACAAAACCTGCATCCTCTGGGATATGGAAACGGGGCAGGCAGACAAAACTCTTAAGGGACATACTGGCGGGGTTAATGCCATTTCAATCACGCCGGATGGCAAAAGGGCAATCTCTGGCTCCGATGACAAAGCCTGCATCCTGTGGGACCTGGAAACAGGACAGGCAGTCAAAACCCTCACCGGACATACTGACGTGGTTATTGCCGTTTCAATCACCCCGGATGGCAAAAGGGCAATCTCTGGCTCCAATGACAAAGCCTGCATCTTATGGGACCTCAAAACGGGCAGCCAGTTAGCCCGGCTGATAATTAAAACAAGAATAACTTACTTTGCACTATTTCCAAAAGGAATCATATTTAATTCCTCTTCTGGCGAAGTAATAATGATAAACCAAGAAAAGGAACTATTGTGCCCGGGCATTCCTATTACTACTGCCAGGTATTTATGGGATTTCGAGTTGCAACAATACCAACCACTTTCAACTGACTGCCCCCTCTGCGGCCATCGCTTTGCGCCGCCAGCTTCTGTCTTGGAAATTATTAATACAATAACAAAGAAAGCCAACTTGAGACCTGACCAATCCCCCTGCCTGGAGTTGCCGGATGAGGCATGGGAAGAGCCGGGTTTGTTAAGTGAGTGCCCGAAATGTGGGGAGGTGTTGAAGTTTAATCCGTTTATTGCGGGAGGGGATTAAAAAACAAAACCCGCCGGTGTGCGCAGCACCCGGCGGAGTTTAAAACATAAAATACTATGACACACATCTTCATTCCTTTGATCATCTCCATCATCTTCTGGATATGGATCATCCGCAAGTACGACAAGTTTGAGCGGGAGCCGCTCAGGAGCATCATTTTTGTGCTTATTGTGGGCGGGCTGGTTAGTGTGATCCCGGCTGGGTTGTTTAACCTGCTTTTTGCCAGCATCTTCGATTATTCGGTGGAGGCAGCATCCGGAGTGAGCCTGTCAGCAGGGAGTACATGGTTGTTTTTTGGTTTTGCGGGTTTCAACGAAGAAGTGTGGAAGGCTGCAGCCACTGTGTTACTCATTCGACGCATGAAGCAGTTCAACGAACCTGCCGATGCGTTGGTCTATTCGATGACGGTTGCGCTGGGCTTTGCTGCCTTCGAAAACATAGAGTATGCAATCAACTATGGAACGGCCACCGTTTACTTCAGGCAGTTCAATGCAGTGCCGCTGCATTTGGGATTGGCTGCCATCTGGGGAATAGGTATTGCAAAAGCAAGGTTTGATCAGGTTGGCCAATACACCAAAACGCTCATTCCCTATCTGTTGCTGGCCGGTATCATCCATTTTGCGTACAACATCGCTGTTTTTTTATTTGCTGATCCTATGCTGCAGGTTCTTGTCCCTTCTTTTATCGCCATGTACCTGATCAGGCTTGCCGTAAAGAGAATAAAACGCTATGCCGAAGAAGGGCCTTTCAGCAAAGTAATCATCTGTCAAAATTGCAAAACGCCGAACCAACTGGATGTCACAATCTGTAATAAATGTAACCATCCCTTTTAATTGAAATTTTACGATATTTGCAAAACTTACAATGAGAGCGTCCTGAAAACGGTTGAAGTCCTTTGGAATTGCGGGAAAAAAAAGGAGAAGGATCATAGGAAATATTAAACATCACAATCACCTTTAACCTAAACTAAAACGCGTGAAAAATAACAGTCTCTGCCCCAAATGCCAAAAACCCCTGACAAAAGTGGGAGAGTTTTGGATTTGCCCGAAACACGGACAGGTGGAAACTAAGCAAAAATCAAAACCCTTAAGGATCTTCCTCAGCTACGGCCACGATGCCAACGAGGAACTCGTCCGCCTGATCAAAGCCGACCTGGAAAAGCGCGGCCACGATGTGTGGTTCGATAAAACTGATATCAAATTTGGGGATGAATGGCGGCGAAGGATAACAGAAGGTATTGCTGGTAGCCATAGAGTTTTGTCTTTTCTGTCAAAGTATTCAACAAGTAACCGGGGGTCTGCTGTGATTAGGATTCCCATGTTCTCTTTGGTTTGAAATATTTGCATTTATTGAAAGATATTGAGATTATTGAATTATTTAAATCCTGATTATGTTAAAGTTATGAAAAGTTTAACAATTGATTTTGGTATTGATCTTGGCACTTCCAATAGCAAAATAGCTAGGATAAATGGTGTTGATGCTGAAGTAATTAAAAATAGCGAAGGATTTGAATTTACTCCTTCGGTTGTCTGGATAGATTCAAAAGAAAGGGTTCACGTTGGCAGAAGAGCCAAAGACCAACTTGAAAATGATCCCGAAAATGCGTTTAGCGAATTCAAAATTCAAATGGGCACAGAAACACAATACACTTTCGAAAGAAATAAGAAAAAAATGAGCCCATATGAATTGTCTGCAGAAGTCTTAAAAGCATTAAAAGAAGATGTCAGGCGCCAACTGGGTGAAGAGGTAACTTCAGTCGTAATTACAGTTCCCGCAGCTTTTGAACTACCACATTGCCAGGCAACCAACAAGGCGGCAAAACTGGCAGGATTCGTAAATCATCCTTTGTTGCAGGAACCCATTGCTGCGGCCATGGCCTATGGTTTTCAAAACGAAACGACGAATAAATTCTGGATGGTATATGACTTTGGTGGAGGGAAATTTGACGCATCAATTATTCAAATTAAAGATGGTCAGATTGAAATAATACATAATGGAGGAGATAACGGATTAGGTGGTAAAAACCTGGATAGAGAGATAGTAAATAGTTTGCTTGCACCTGCTATTGCAAAAGAGCATAACTTGAAAAACTTCACCAGAAACAATAAGCAATTCTGGGGAGTCTTTGCCAAGCTTAATGCTGAAGCTGAAAAGGCGAAAATCAGGCTATCCCTTGAGGATTCTGTCAAAATTTACATTGATACATTATTCAAAAACGATAAAGGTGAAGCTGTTGAGTTTACATATGAATTATCAAGAAGCGATTTTGAAAAATTAGCTAAACCATACATTATTCAATCAATCAATATTTGCAAGAAGGTTCTTATGGAGAAAAGGTTAGGTACTTCAAATATCGAAAAGATGATAATGGTTGGTGGTACATCTTTAATACCATATCTGCGCAATATGCTCCTCGATGCAAATCAAGGTCTTGGGATACCGTTGGAATCAAATATTTACCCAATAACCGTGGTTGCAAAAGGAGCTGCAATTTTCGCGAGTACAAAACAAATATCATTCGAAAAAACTTCTGACAATTTATCCTACATATGTAAAATTGAATCGAAAATAGAACCAAATGAACATCAAGTAAAAAAGGAATGTGATATTTTAATAGAGACAGCAACACCAAATATTTATCGAAACAATGCATTCAGAATTTCTAGATTGAATGTGAGTGCTACAACCCGTGAGATTTCAAATCAGGTTCAAAAAAACCAGATGCTTGAAAAGTATGATGGGAAAATGGATAACCATAAAAGTCCATTCCCGATTGAACCGCCACCCGATGTTGATAAGCTGCGGCAGGCATTACATCGTTTACGGGACCCTGAAACAAGAATGATTGACGAGTTTTTTTGGTTTTGGCCACTTAGTCTGGATAATGGTAGTAAAGATGATGCCTTGGATGCTATATCAAGAAACGATTCCAAAACTGCCGAAAAGATATGGAGAACCATTGATGCAACGCAAACAGAATCAATTGTTTCACAACATAATTTAGCAGTTCTTTCTCACCTGTCTGTGTTGGATATTGAGTTAAACGGTAAAACATTGGATGAAGAAGAAATAAATCAAAGAGACTCTTACTGGAAGGAATCATTTAAAAGTTGGAAACTTTTACTAGAACAGGAAGGATTGTGGAGCAAATTTGATGATAGAGTTAGACGGATGGATGACCCGAGGCTAACACGCAATTTTGTAAACAGTCTTAAAGAGACTTTGCCTGTTGCGATACTGCAAATCAACGCATTTTTAGCATTAAAAGCTGCTGAGGCAGGCAATATGACTGAGGCTTTGAGGCAAATAAGTCTTATGCGTGGCTCGGGACTTGATAAAGATGTTATTTCTTCAGCGTTAAAAAATGTAGCAAGTACATTAATAAAAAAAAATGAAGATACAAGCATTCTCATTGATTTGATTTCCTCCAGCAAATCTACTCCTCCTCCGGATAATAATAATATTAATAATAATAAAAAAGCTCAGGCTCCCACATCTCGCATCGATCTTGTTCATTTCTCAGTTTCTTCTCCACCCGCTGTTCAGCCTGGCCGGGATATCATTGTTGATGTTTGGGCACATTTAGAGCAACAACGAACCGAAGTCGCAAATCGGGTAAAACAAGCAAGTATTCAAACTGATGCACCACCTGTGATTCGACCGAAAGGACCATTCAAGATTGAACGGGGAACAATACTGGTCGTACGATTGAAATTTCAGGATTTAATTGTTGAGCCAGCCGAAGATGTTATTCTTTGGGAAGGTGAGATTGGAAATGCATCTTACGTTGTTTCTGTTCCTGCTGAAACTGCAGAAGGGGTAAGAATCGGTTCTGTGACTGTTCATTGTGAAGAAGGTTTACAAATCGCCAGAATTCCTTTACAACTAATGATTAAGAACGAAGTTGTTCATTGTGAACCAATAGAACATTCTTTACACCGTGTTCGTAAAGCATTTGTTTCTTATGCCAGAGCTGATTTAGACGAAGTACTTAGTAGAATTCAGGGTATGCAAAAAATCATACCTGATCTCGATGTGTTTCTTGATGTCGTTAAGTTAAGATCAGGTGAAGATTGGGAGAAGCGACTTTGGACTGTTATACCCGAAAGCGATGTATTTTACTTATTTTGGTCAGCTGCTGCTAAGGAATCATTGTGGGTGGAGAAAGAATGGCGTTGTGCTTTAACCAGTCGTGGAGTAGATTTTATTGATCCTGTACCACTTGTTTCTCCCAAGGAAGTACCACCTCCAGTGGAATTATCCAAAATGCATTTTAATGATTGGAGTTTGGCATATAGGAGAGGAAACCCGGATATAACTTAATAAAATCAAAGAACAAAGATAATTTAGAACAAAAAATTTAAGATGAGTCAATTAAATAAAACCAATTCTTGGATTTTCATCTCCCATTCGCACCGCGACATGGAGAAAGTACGTCAGATTCGCAATTATCTTGAGAAACATGGTGCTAATCCTCTTTTGTTCTTTCTCAAGTGCCTTAATGATGACGACGCCCGACTTCCTGAGCTTATCAGCGATGAAATTCTTGCACGCAATTTTTTCATCCTGTGTGATAGCGAGAATGCAAGAAACTCATCCTGGGTTCAAAAAGAACAGGCAATTGTAATGAATATGGGTAATATTGTCAAGGAAACCATTGATCTCGGGCAAGATATTAAATCCCAATATTACAAACTTGACAGGATTTGCAAAAAAGCTACCATCTTTATTTCTTATGCCCATCAGGATAGGAATATAGCTGAGCAAATAATACAAAAACTAATTCAGAACGATTATTCTGTCTGGATAGATAATGAAATTGAAGCAGGATGCAATTGGTCGGATGAAATACATGGAGCTATTGATGATGCTGTTGAGCGGGGTTTTGTAATGGTTTTATTAAGCCCTGCATCACTCACAAGCCAATGTTTGAAATCGGAAACGGAATATGCCCTCGAACTTGCTTCAAAATCAGGGAAAAGCAATATTATTCCGGTGGTTATTTCACCTTTTGATCCTGGTATGATGCCTCCTCAACTTACCAATATTAAATGGTTTGATTTGACAATAGAGACCTTCGACCAGCGTGTTGAAGAGCTCTTATCGTTTTTAAACAAACAAGAAATTTATTGATTATGCCCTACGATCTCTTCATTAGCTACTCCCGCAATGATAACCTGAACAACAGGGTTACGGAGTTGAAAGAACAAATCGAAGCTGAATACCTTGCATTCACCAGCGAAGAATTAAAATGCTTCTTTGACCATGAAGAAATTAAAGGTATGGAGGATTGGCGGCAGCGTCTCTTAAAGGGTTTGAAAGAATCGCATCTATTTTTACTTATCCTTTCACCAAATTATATCGAAAGCGATTATTGCGGGTGGGAGATTGTAGAATACCTTAAGTACGAGCATGCTCGCGCTACACAGGGTGAGGGAGTGGCCCAGGTTTATTTCTTGGAAATCCCCGGCCTCGATCAGGAGGAATTTCAGACCAAAGCCAAAGCCTGGCTGGAAAAAGTAAGCCGCAGGCAACGTTTTGATTTTCGCCCCTGGTACGATGAAGGCATGGACGCATTAAAGAGAGCAGATATCAAAAAGCGCCTGGAAGAATTGAAAGTGGCCTTGCGCGACCGGATTGTTAGAATGCGCACAATAGCTTCCTCTCCAAGCAATCTGCCCAGCCCAAATGCACGTTTTGTTGGACGCGAGGGCGAAATGATATTGCTGCATGAATCCGTAGGCCTTGGAAAATTTGGAGTGATCACCGCCATTCATGGAATGGGGGGACTTGGCAAAACGGCCATCGCTTTTCAATATGCATTCACTTATGCAGCTTTCTATCCGGGTGGCCGATGGTATATCGGATGTGCTGGAGAATCCAGACTTTCAACTGCTTTAAAGAAACTGGATTACGACCTGAAAATACTGTTTACCGAGGAGGAAAAGAAGGATGACCTATTAGGAGCCAAGCGCATATTAAATGAACTTGAGCATAAGGCTTGTAAAACTGCCACCAAATCAAATACAGAAATACCGGCAACACTTCTTTTGCTAGACAATGTTGATAATGCTGAGTTCATGCAATCTTCATGCATTGACCTGGTATCAGGAAAGGAATGGCTGAAACTGGTCATCACTACCCGCCTGGGTCCAGAAGAACTAGGCAAAGATGAAACAAGACAGAAACTTATCGCCATTGATGAGCTACCTTTTGAGGATTCCGTTAGCCTGATCGAAAAACACATGCCCGGGGAAATGTTCCCGGATGCCAAGGAAAGGGAGAAAGCCGGCGAAATAGTTAAACTGCTTGGATGCTTTACACTTGCAGTGGAAGTGGCCTCAAAGTATCTTCAGGAGCGCAGCGGCAGAATCAGTTGCGCAGATTTCCTTGAATTGCTGAAGCGGGAAGGCGAACTCTCAGGGATTGAATTTGCAGGCTCACAAGCAAATATGCGAACATCCGTTGACCACAGCAAACTGATATCGGTAACGCTTGCACCAACACTTGAGATGCTTGCACCGGTCGAAAACCAGTTCCTCAGTTATGCTGCTATGCTTCCTCCCGATGCAATCCCTGTTCACTGGATCAGAGAACTTTGTAAAGAGAATTATCCCGAAATCGCCAAAGATGCTCCGGCAGGCATTGATGACCCGTGGCTGGATGTTTTGAATCACTTGATAAGTCTGAGAATTCTGCAGATTGTGGAAGTTGACGATATAGATAAAAACCAGGTACGAATCGTCAGGATGCACAGGCTGGTAAGACAACTGATTTCTGAGCGTTCTAACAGAAATTTGATAACTGCTTTTAGTAAAAAGACCAAATTAGGATCACATATTTACTTGCGATCATTTGAGGTAAGTAAAAATCCGGTTAAGATTTCGCTGGCATGGGAATTGAATTGCTTATTCAAAACAATTCAGATTCTTTTTGCTGAAAGATATCTCTTTGCTGAAAAAACTTCCTTTTATTGCTGCAATGCTCTGAAGGAATACGGAAGATATTCATCAGCATTGGATCTTGCAGAATTGACTTTAGAAACTTTAAAAAATAGTGAACAGGAACCAGAAGTGTCAATCGCCTGGTTTCATAATCTTGCAGGTGTTGCTGCATTAAGCTTGTCTAAAGCAAAACTTGCTGAAATCCACTTCCTGGAGGCAGAAAAACTCTCCAGAATTCCTGGAGCTGATGAATTGGATCTGCTGGATTCATTGAACAATATTGGCTGTTTATACAGAGATACATACCGTCCTTCTGAAGCACTGAAGTATCTCAAGGAAGCCTACGCATTAGCTAAAACGAAATTTGGATATGATTCCTATCAGGTAACTTTATTTTTAATTAACCTGGGTTTAGTGTATCAGGATCTTTGTGAACTTGATGAAGCTGTTGATTTGTTTAAACATGCAGTTGAAATTGGGTTAAGGTATCCAGACCAGATTCTCAATAATTGTAAGGATCTCAGCACACTTGCAGATGGATACAGGGTTGTGGGGAAATTAAGCGAAGCAGAAATAATTGCAAAAAAAGCATACGATTATTTAACGAATAGCGGTTATGAGCAACATCCGATAGCAGTTAGAGTAAAACATAATTACGGGAAGGTTCTTGAATCTCAAAGCAGATTTGAAGAGGCGAACATACTCTATGTTTCCGCGCTTGAGACAGCGATTAATTGTTTTGGTAAATCATCGCCACATACCGCATTTTGCCTTAATAATTTGGCAGTTAACTTCATGTATTTAGGTGACCTTGAACGTGCTATTGAGTTATTAAAAGAATCAATATCAATAGAATTGCAAAGAAATCCCATTGTTTTGGAGAAATTGGCAAACAGAGAATTAAATATCGGCATCTTCCATATGTTAATTAATGATTTGTTAGGATGCGAGTTCCACTTGAACTCGGGCTGGAATTACAAATTGGCATCAAAGTGTCATGATTTAATTTCGGTAAGGCTGCTGATGGCACGCATTGTCCTTTCCTATTTGAAAAATGAACCAAGTGTTTTTTATGTTGGTCAATTTCTAAAACTAATTGAACAAGATAAAATCCCAGCATCAAATATAGATTTTTTATGGAGCTTTAAAATAATACTGGATAATGTTGTCAGTGAATTTTGTCCACATAAATTTGAAAAATGGCAAAAACTTCACAATCTTATTGATCTAAAAATGACCGGATCATCCGATATCGAAAACCTCATTCCTAAAACAATACCATTAATAAATCTTGATCAGAAATAGACATTCGGATGAACAAGAAATCAAAGAATAAAAGTTACAATATTTGAACTAAGGTGGTTTTGCAATCAAAGATTCTAAATAATTTAAAGTTTAAATACTCTTAATTAGCGACTTATATCGATGATGATGCTCTTCCTCCATGATCACGAAATGATGCGTCAGGCCTAAATAAATCATTCAGGTTTGATGTACGTTCTAAAAAATTAAAAGAAGTGATAGATTTAACCAAATTATCAAGGTCTTCATTCTTTTTTCTGAAAGATTCATTCTCTTGTCTCAAAAAATCATTTTCCGATTTTAACTTATTATTCATTTTATGTAGCTTATCATTTTCTTTGTACATGGCATTTTTTGCGAGAAGAGTTTGGTGCCTTTTTATGAGATCATCGTTACTTAGTCTTAGGATTTCCATTTCTTTTTTTAAAACATCAATTTGTTTTAAACAGTCAGTATTTTCCTTTTCAAGTAATTCAATTTGATTTTCAACCTTTGCCTTGGCTGATCGAATCTTGTCTATTTCAGAGTTGCGCTTAGCCATTTCTATATTTTGTTTTTTAAGCAACTCATTCTCTTTTCTTAAAGGGCTTAAGAAACCAATTGGAAATTTCATAATCCAAGTATTTAATTATTAATTAAAAACCAAAAAAATCAAAAATTCAATGAATGTAAAGATTAGTGCCAAAGATACAAAATTTATTAAAACAAAGTTTTGTAAAAAAATTCTAATAAAATTGATTTCAGAGCTAATTCTGACAGCAAAATTTGCCCTTTTGTTTTGAAAAGCAATTTGATCTTGGCAATTATTGTAGCCATCGCTGTTGCTATCGGATACTTTTTCTATTGCGATGAACACCTTGAAGTACTGAACAAGATAATCTCAATCAAACTCCCTCCCTTCCAGCAATGTCCTTGTGATGAAACTGCTGATTTCGCTCCATTCATGAAGGTTGATCAGGTGGTTTCTATTAAGATTATGCTGGAGGCTGGTGAGCAGGTTGAAAAGCCGGGTGTAGTAATCCCAATTGGTTTCGTTGATTTGTGGGCTGATTTCATACTGCCGGAGGTAATCAATCAACATGGGAGGTGCTCCGAATTGTTCAATCCTTTCTTCGGCCAGCGATATCAAACCGTTGAGAAATTGTTCGAGCTAGTACAACCTGACAGACATTGACGCCGTCAGCCTGTTTTTCTCCATTTCGATATCCAATTTGTAATTGAAACTCTTAAGCGGATATTTACCCGATAAAGTAAACAATAAGTTATCAGGGAAGCCCATAAATAAATATTCCTGCCGGCTGATCCAAATACGCACCACAGGAATATTGGCAGTAGTAAAAGTCAACTGCACTTTAAAACTTGTTTCAGGGAAAAGCCAAAGCCTGAAGCCGGCAACTGTATAATAGATATCTTGCTCTTTTTCGTCGGTTTTTAAAATGCCAACACCGTATTGTCTTGGTCTGGAAGATAATATGTTGGTAAGCTCCACGATTTGGGATGCCTGCGGCTGTTTTGCATCGCACAGAAAGCGGGGGAAAGCTTCATAATCAATGCGGTGTTCGCTCTCGCCGATCACGCGGTAATCCTTTATCCAGTAACTGTTCGTTTCGTTTTTCATGGTTGTTAAAATATAAATGAGACTTTGGCTAATGGAACATTCAGATTTGGGACAACTAACCGGATGTTGAGTAATTCTCCGTTTCTTTTTACCGGGATTACTATTTCATTGCCCTGGTTTTCGATAATCAACCGGTAGAGATCATTGACTGCCCGCATTTCAACCTGGTCGAAGCGCTTTAATCCTGCTTTATCCATTGTTTTTCCCGGAGTAACTTTTTGTATTTCGAAAAGTTCTCCTTCAGGAGTATCCGGAGTAGCATAGCTAAATCCAAGCTGACGGTTTACCTGGTGGATGGTAATCAAAGAAGTGATCATATTCATCACGAATAGAGCAATCATGAGCATTGCTGAAATGATGAGAAATTGCTGAAAACAAGCTTTTATCCTATCATTCATTTTCAAGGTAATCAGTTTGTACAGACTATAAGCAACAATTGCAAAAAGCGCTATTAACAGCATGGTAATGAACATAGCGTAATTTTGATAGGGATAAGGATAAAGGAGGATTTGACCGGTTTGTATCATATTAGCAGCAGCTTTTTATATAATTTTGAAGGAGTTCCTGAATAGCTGAATGACTTCCCTACGTTTTCTGACAAGATCGGTCAGTTCGATCACCAGGTCAGCATTAACTTTACGAGCCATTGGGATGACATATTGTTCGGTCTCGTCCAGGTAATGCGAAAATTTTTCAACAGTATGGGTATCAGGATGTAAATCTGTAAGATTGCTGATCCGGTCGGCACATTTGAGCACCATTGCGTTGTACGATCCGCTGCTAAGAATGCGGTCGAGATAATGAGACTTGTATTCATCCTTTTGTCTGGTTACCTCCAGTACAAGATCAACCACCGCGCTGCTTTCATGGTCAATCCAGCGAATTTCGTCGAGCTGGGTTTCGGGCAGGTCTTCAAGCAGGTCATGCAACAGGGAAGCTTTTAACAACACACTGTCATCATAGAATTTATAGTCAAAAAGAATTCCAAGTGTGGAAAAACAATGGCGGAACTGGTTTCCGCCCACCTTGCGCTGCACCCTAATCAGTGCTGTGGCTTTCAGGATATAGGGTGCAAGGACGAGGTTTCGCAGGTATTCAAGATCATTCATGGTTGATATTTTTACTTATTGGTGTCCGGTAAATTTTTTTGGATTTTACTGCCGCAAGTGCGGCATCGAAATGACAAGGGTTTTGGAGTATTCGTCAGGGGTGGGGGTTGGTGGCGGCAAAGCCACCACCAACCCCCACCAATAAATCGTAACTGACTGTCATTCCGAACGAAGTGAGGAATCTACTTTGAAATATTTCATATCAATTATTTTTACCGGGCATCAGTGATTTTTATTATTTATTTTTTCATTTCAGGAATTCAAAAAAGCAAAGTCAATTCATTTGAATGAAGACGCCAGCAATGGTACAAGATTGTGCTGACCTTTCAGATAACCATTGTTATCCTCTTCGAATCCAAATAATTCTCTCAGGACCATCAGGTTGTTATTCTGGTTTAGCAGGTATTCCTTCTCCCTGGAACTTAAAGCGGTATCATCATTTACAGGACTTACCTCAAGTGACTCAAGGTTGTTTGTAAAAAACAATTTTGAACCGGTAGTCTGAGCCACAAAGGAGTGATCAGAAAGAACAATCCTGCCGATGTAGCTTAGATTATAAAAGTTACTTATTTTGTAAACCCGGATCTCACCGGCAATGTTTCCGACAACGATCCTATCGTTTATAAAGACAAATGACCATAAATCCCTCTGATTTACAAATATGGTATTCAGCAATCGGAACTTAGGCATCTCCCACACCCTGATCATACCATCATTGCCCGAGGTAAAGAGGATGCTGGGATTGTTGGGATGAACACGAATGGACAAAATATCGTTGTTGTGTGCCTGGACTGCATAGTCAAACTGGTTGGTTTTTAAATTGAAGAAGTGGATACGACCATCCCAGTCGGAAGCTAACAGGTAGTGATAATGGAATAATGAACTCATTGTACGGTAATCGAAAGGCCTGATTATTTCTCTTATAAACCGCCCTGTGCGCAGGTCAAAGATTCTGAAGTAGCCATTGTCGCTGCAGACGTAGAGTTTATTTTTCCAATGAATGATGGAGCCACTCCGGCGTTCATTTTTGTTGTAAGAGGAGGCGGCGACCCTGAAAAGTACCTTCCCTGTCTTCAGACAGAATTTTCTTACGGTGTTCGCTGTGCCAAAAGGAATAACGTCCGAATCGTAAGTGAAAGAATAAAGGTACTTTCCATCCGGGCTGATATTGATGAAAGGACACCTCCCCATGGATTGATCGGTAAGAAGCAGCCTTTGCCTGAGCGAATCAAAGTCCGTTACGCGCACAGTTCCGTCCCAGCTGGCAGTGATAATGTCATTTTTGTAAGTAAGGATTTTGCGTACTGTTGTTTGATGATGCGCGTATGAATCAAGTTGCCCGGTCTTTAAATTTATCAGATGCACCCTGCTATTGCTGACATTTGAAATCAGCAATGTGTTTTTTTGCTCAAAATAATTGAGGTATCTTATCCCGTAAGTGGGATAGTTTTCTGCAACCCTGAAGGTGTAGTTTTTCATCAGGTAGTCATTGCTCTCTTTAAAGTAGCTGTAAGCCAGGGCTTGTTGTGAATATTGAGTCTTTTCTGGTAGCATAATCGAAAATTTTTAATGTCAATTTGACTTTCCCTGTTGTCCGGAGGTTTTATGTTTTCTGAGCATCACGCTGTTGATCTCTTCCGTTACCTGATGAATTCTCGTTTCGAAAAACTTTATTTTTCGATGCAAAAAATCCCGGTGTATTTCAGCCATTTCATTGTCCCTGATAAATTTGAGTTTAAATTCGGTCATGTAAAATAACCAGAGATATTGAGTTTCAATCCCGAGTGATTTCTGGCATTCGATAAGTTTCTCTTCCGGCATGTCTGCCAATGTATTGAAAACATGTTCAATCTTATCGGTATTTTGTATTGGTAAACCAAGAATCATGCGGTTGTTTACAGCCTTACAAAGCAGCAGAATCATCTGAAGATACTGAACAATCAGCCTGCTGTAGTCATTATCCGAAATAAAATTGTAAACCGCATTGGCAGCAATGAAACACCTGCCGAGCTGTGGATAGCGCTCCTGTCCATCCAGGCTGGTATGCACCTCCCGGCAATTTTTACTGATGATTTTGTACAGTTTTCTAATCCCGGCCACCAGTTGCCGGTTAACCCCTTCTTTTTCCCGGTCATCAGTAAAATCAGGCGCCGGCAACTCGTACTTTTTCTTCTCAAACTTAGTTACCTGTGTGGCAACCATAAAATCGAAATATGCCTTCTCGAGATCATCATTGGTTTTAACCGAAGGTTGGTTGGCCATATCAAGTTTTGCAAGCAGTTGGGTCAGCACGTTTTCTTTCGATTGCAATTGCAGTTGCACAGTTTCAAACTGCTGGTTGTAACGCTCGTTGACCACCTCGATAAATGATTTACGGGCCACGTTGTTTAAAATTTTTGAGAATACCTTGAAATTCATTTTGATAAAATCAGGATTCAATGAGCGTGCGCCTAACTTTTGAGTGTCAAATGTGCTTAGAAATGCCACAGGCAATCTGAATAGCTGGTAACACAAAATCAGGTGGAACATGGAAAGAAAAAGCACTTCATCTGAGGTACTGTTCAGTTTTCCGTAATTTTTCCATACGGCCTTAATACCTTTTTTATATTGATCAATGTTGCCAACGAAAGCAGAAGTCCATTCCATGAAATAATTCTCATTCGCTTCAAAATCAATTTGGAGAGTTCCAGATTCTACCAACTTACCGGGAGGTAAACCATTCAAAAGGCAGTGCCCTTCGAAAGCATTTTTAGTCAATAACGTAAGTGTTTGAATCCCGTTGAGTTTGTTTTGATCTGCAAACGTTAGCAAAACGTCCGCATCAAAAGGTTTCACCTGGAGATCGTCATACCCGCCGTTGTGGGTATCGTGGATATCATAAGCCAGTGGGAAATAATCATCAATTGATTTTAGTGTTGATTCCATTAGCGTTGTTTTTATTTTTAATTTTGTGCCTTGTTGTTTGGAATAATAATATTGAGGTTGCCAAAGAAAGTGCCACTCATTCCTTGAAATTTTTAATTAAATCAAAATCAATGATTTATTAGGATGTTGAGTTGAGTTACACCTGTTGAGATGCCAGGAAATATTACTTTAAAAAGTTGACATGGATAGCCAATGAGCACAAGTCAATCCCATATTACGAGCATTGTTTTCCGAAAAAGAGGGTTCCAACTTGAAACCTGGGAATCTGTCGAATGGAATGAGGATACAACTGCAAAACTTCTGAACGACATTTTCATTCCGGGAACGATTACTATTGCTGCAAAAAGCGATTTCCCTGCGCTGTTTCAACTCATTCAACAAAGGCAGATGTTGAACTGTGGCATAAAAAAACCGGAAGTTGAATTGTACAGAGCCTTCAAGCTCAATCAGCAAACAGACCAATCGCTACCGCGCCGTATTATTGCCAATTTTTCTACATCAGGCGCCTTCAAAAGGAGTTTTAACCGATTTTTTTCCCAACGGTATCAATCTGATGACCCACCCTGCATACTGTTTGTACCTGACGGGCGGGTAGCAGAACTGGTTAAGGAAAATGAAAAGTTATCCGAAGCCACAATAGCAGGGAGCCCGTTTTCTTTGCTGCTTTCAGGGATTCCCCGGGATGAAACGCTGGAAAAGATCAACAGGAATTACATTGGTCAATCCTTTACTACTAAGCTTACCTGCAGCATGATCTATAAAGCTGCCCATTCACGGTCACCCGTGCTGATACTTGGAGAATCGGGAACCGGCAAGGAACTGATCGCAAGACTTATTTTCGAACACTCGGATAATTACAAAAAGAGTCTGGTGGTTGTAAACTGTTCTGCTATTCCTGAAACATTGCTTGAATCAGAGTTGTTTGGCCACAAGAAGGGGAGTTTTACTGATGCTTCCCATGACAAGGAGGGACTTTTTTCGGCTGCTGACGGGGGCACGTTGTTCCTGGATGAAATCGGAGATCTCTCACTGACCAATCAGGCAAAACTCCTGCGGGCAATTGAAGAAAAGGAGATAAGGCCGCTTGGTGGTACTAAAACAATAATGGTGGACGTCAGAATCATTGCAGCTACCAACCGTAACCTGGCCTCGATGATGAGGCAGAAAACATTCCGGGAAGATCTCTATTACCGGTTAAATGTTCTGACAATCTTTGCCCCACCTTTGCGTGAACACCCTGAAGATATCCCTGAGATCGCCTCTGCGCTGTGGGCAAAACTCGGGAAGTCAATCAGACTTTCCAAAGAATTTCTCAATTATTTAAAAGACTATTCGTGGCCGGGCAATGTAAGGGAATTGAAAACGCTGCTGAACTCATTGACAGACTACTTTGGAGATAAAGCGCCTCAACCGGAACATGTGCTTGCTATTCGTTCCTATCACCAAAAAATGCTTTCGGAATCAAAAACAAATGGAGAGGAGGATTTCGATAAAATGCTTAAAGCCCAATCCCAGCTCAGAATTATTGAGGTACAGAACATCCTCAGGGGTATTAAAATTATGATGCGTCCTATCATCAATTTACAGTCACCCATGAAACAGGATAAAAAGATTGACAAGTTAAAGGACTACCTCGATCAGGAAATAAATAAACTGGAGGACCTCTGTCGCGAACCCATCTTTTTTAAAAACCGCAACCTGTTTAACCACATCAAACGATTTCGCTATCTCCTCGAAAAAACCATGAACCGCTGGCCTGTTTCAGCCGAAGAACTTCACAACCTGTGGTTGACTGATCTTGCCCCCTTGTATGAAACGATTGACCAGGAGATCTTCAGTATCATTTGGAAGAAGATGGATTTGTAGTATTTTCAAGTCTGATTTCGGAAATTTGGTATAAAACAATAAAAATAACAGAGTTAAAAAACAAGCAATCCCCCGGCATTTTGACGAGGCTCTGCCTCGACGAACTATCCCTAAAGGCTCTGCCTTTTTGACCCATCATTCCCTTAGATGGGTAATTTCTCTTTTGAATTCCAAACCTCTCATACACAGTCCGGTAATAATCCACTGTGCCAAAATCAAAATCCGAATATTAATTTTTCTTGACTTTTTCATTATCATGCTTTAAATCAGTCAAATA
>JACZJL010000177.1 GCA_014860585.1 Bacteroidales bacterium
CAGAACTTTAGCGGACTTGATTTGAACAACCTGCAACTCGAGGTTTTATCAGGTCCTCCCGGGTGTGACGTGAACTTCACCCCGGTAGCCAATTTACCGGGTAATTCGCTGGCAACGATGAGTTACTCCATCACTGCAAATGAGATTACCATCGGCAGTCAATATGAGGAAGTCAAGCTGCAACTTACTTCATCTGAAGGGACAAAGTACAGATTCAGTGCATGGTTCTACTCAAGGGCAACCATGGGAAATCTTAAACTCAATCCTGTATCTCTGAACAAGACTATGGTAAGCGGAGCAATTAATTATGCCGAGTTTCAGGTAACTAACAATGGCCTTGATTCCACCGGTGTGATCAGCGTTTTATTACCGCAAAATAACTGGATGTCGCTGGCAAATAATAACAGCACCATTGCATCGCTTGCCCCCGGGCAGTCTGCCGTAGTGACGCTAAAACTGATCCCGGGTAATGACCTTCAGCTGAATAACCCGATTACCGGGCAAATTGCGCTCTCGGGTACGAACTCCAACAGTGTCGGCCTTCCGTTCTCTTTTGAACCTGTTTCGCTGGAAACCGGAAATTTCCTTGTGGATGTGGTGGACGAATATACCTACAATACCGAAGCCGCCCCACACTTAGAGGGCGCAACAGTTGTTTTTTCCCATCCTTATACAGGGCAGATTATCAGGCAGGGAACAACAGATGCAAACGGGCATTTCCTTGCAGAGGATATCAATGAAGGATATTACAACCTGAGGGTATCAGCACCTCAACATGCCAATTATCAGAATCTGATTTATGTCGAGAAGGCCGTTACCACCACACAAGTGGTCTTCATTGCTTTCCAGGCGATTACTTATTCCTGGCAGGTTGTTCCTACAACAATTGAGGATGAATACGAAATCACGCTGGTAGCCGTATTTGAAACGAATGTGCCGGCGCCGGTAGTGACAATGAGCATGCCTGATACCATCCCGCAATTAAATTTCGGAGAGGTATTCCCATTTATCCTGGTAATGACCAACCATGGATTGATCACAGCCCAGGATGTTGTGGTGGAGTTCCCTGAGGATGATGAATATGAATTTATTGCCAACGTAAATATGCTTGATATCCTGCCACAATCGGCGGTACAAATACCGGTAATTGTTCAGCGCAGAGACCCAAATAAATCTTCAGGTCGTAGCTCTAATTGCTCTGATTTTGCTATTGGAAGTTATAAATTTGAATGTGGTCCTGATGATCAGTTGCGACTTGTTATGGCAACTGTCTATTATAAAGGAAGATACTGTGGTGGTACTGGCGGTCCGGGTGGACCTGGCGGTGGATGGTGCTGGTGGTGTGGTGGCGGAGGTCCGGGTGGTCCTGGTGGTCCTGGTGGTGGAGGAATAGTGGATCCGATTGAAATTCCTACTGTTCCTTATCAGCAAAGCAACGTTGGCTGTGATCCCTGCCTGGCTGAATTTCTGAATGCGCTTTGGAGTTGTTCACCCATACCAAATATTGGTATCGGTGGAGCCCAAATTGGGTTAGATGGAAAACTCAGCGATGCCTGGGCAATTATCAAGCCACTCAAAGACCTGTTGAAAAAGTTGAAATGTGCATGGAATATTGGTTGGTCTATTGGTTGTAAAATCAATAATACATTTTTCAATAAATCTGTTGGTAAAGAAGGTCCGCCAGAGTTGGTTCAGGCTGAGGAAGATATGTACTATGTTGATAAGGGTTTTGCTGCCACTGAGAATATTGCCCTCGAGATTTATCAAAATGAGTTACTAATGGAACGCGAAAGCTTTGGAATTTTTAATGACTCGGTGTTTTACAATCTTGAAAATCAGATAGCAGTTGATGCCATCAGGCAGGCTGAGTTGCTGAATACTTTTGCTGATTCTGATATCCCGCCAAGCGAGATTCAGGGCTTTTTCAGTCGTTGGAATACTTCGATGGAAGCATGGGATCTGGGATTTTATTCTCCGACACCCGATTATCCAAACATTATTGATACCTTGCTGCTTTACAATTACACCCTGAGTTATGATACCGCGCTCAATTACGCCATAGGTCGTGGCTATTCATCCATAGAGGCTTTATACAACGCTGCATACGAGATTGTTGCAGGTTACACAGAAGAAGAATCAAGTGCAGTTTGTGCTACTGTTACGGTTCAGTTTTCTCAACAGTTGACTATGACGCGTGAAGCTTTTGAGGGTACTTTGACCATTTTCAACGGGCACGATACGGATGCGATGGAGAACATTTTATTGGATCTCGAAATCAAGGATGAGGAAGGCTTTATCCGGAATGATTTATTTCAGATCAACACTCAGTCGCTAAATCAGATCACGGGCATCGACGGCAGCGGAGTGCTCGATGCTCAGGTGGAAGGAACGGCCGTGATTCTCTTTATTCCCGAGCGCGGCGCTGCACCTGATGTTCCCAGGTATTATTCCTTTGGTGGAACGTTGTCTTATTTAGATCCGTTTACCGGGGAGATTTTTGAGCAACCATTGTTCCCTGTGACCCTGCAGGTCAATCCAAGTCCTGATTTGTACATCGATTACTTTATGCAGCGCGACATTTATGGCGATGATGCATTGACCGAGCCTATCGAGCCGATGATTCCGGCTGAGTTGGCGGTGATGATTGACAACCGCGGCGCCGGAACAGCCTTTAGTGTGAACATCGAATCGGCGCAGCCCGAGATTATCGAGAATGAGAAAGGCCTGCTGATCGATTTCAACATTGTAGGTTCAAGCCTGAGTGGCCAGCCTACACAACTTGGACTGCTTAATGTTGACTTTGGCGACATTCCAGGCGGAGACATCAGGGTAGGGCAGTGGTGGTTTACCAGCACCTTGCTGGGTCACTTCATCTCCTACGAAGTATCAGTGAACCACTTAAGCAGTTATGGTAACCCCGATCTGAGCCTGATTAGTGAGGTGAATGTCCATGAGTTGATTAAGGGTGTCAGGGTTTATGGCCCGCTGGACGACAGCATTGGCGACTTCCTTGTGAATGATATTCCGGATACAGACGACATTCCGGATGCACTTTACTACTCAAGTGGAATCGTTGCTCCCGTTTATCAGGCCAATAGCGCAACAGTTGATGGTCCGGTTAGTCTGAACGACCTGGAAATTGAACTCACTGTAACGCCATTTGTAACAGGATGGAACTACATAAAAATCAATGACCCCGGCAAC
>JACZJL010000178.1 GCA_014860585.1 Bacteroidales bacterium
CAAAGTAACTTAATTTAAATTTTTTAATAATTATGGGTAAGAATAAACAAAAGTATGTTTACCTTTTCGGCAACGGTAAAGCCGAAGGCGATGCAACAATGAAGAATTTGCTCGGAGGTAAAGGCGCCAACCTGGCAGAAATGAATCTGATCGGTGTGCCGGTTCCTCCAGGGTTTACAGTGACCACGGAAGTATGCACAATTTATAATGAAAAAGGCCGCGACCATGTTGTGAAACTCATTGAAGACGAAGTAAAAAAAGCCGTCAAAAATGTTGAAAAGATCATGGGGATGAAATTTGGCGATGCCGAAAATCCATGCCTTCTTTCAGTCCGTTCGGGTGCCAGAGCTTCGATGCCGGGTATGATGGATACCGTGTTGAACCTCGGTTTGAATGATGAAGCGGTTGAAGGAATCGCCCGCAAAACCGGAAACGATCGTTTTGCATGGGATTCGTACAGACGTTTTGTGCAGATGTTCGGCGATGTGGTTATGGGGCTGAAACCTGAATCAAAAGATGAGGAGGATCCGTTTGAAATTATTATTCATCAATTGAAAGAAGAAGTTAAGGTTGAAAAAGATACCGACCTCACCACCGATAACCTTAAAGAATTGGTAGCCAGATTTAAAGCTGCCATCAAAGAAAAAACCGGCCAGGACTTCCCGACCGACCCATGGGAACAACTCTGGAGCTCAATCATGGCTGTGTTTAACAGTTGGATGAACGATCGTGCAATCACATACCGCAGATTAAACAACATTCCCGCCGAGTGGGGCACAGCCGTGAACGTGCAGGCGATGGTTTTTGGTAATATGGGTGACAACTCAGCTACAGGCGTAGCATTTTCGAGAGACTCTGCTACCGGTGAAAACCTGTTCAATGGTGAATACCTGGTGAATGCACAGGGCGAAGACGTGGTTGCCGGAATCAGAACACCACAACAGATTACCCATGAAGGCTCTTTAAGGTGGGCTGCACTTCAGGGAATTTCAGAAGAAATGCGTGCAAAAGACTTTCCATCACTCGAAGAGTTGATGCCAAAAGCTTACAAAGAACTGCATAAAATCCAGCGCAAACTCGAAAACCATTACCGCGACATGCAGGACATCGAGTTTACTATACAGGATGGTAAACTGTGGTTGCTCCAAACCCGAAACGGAAAACGCACCGGAACGGCCATGGTGAAAATTGCCATGGACCTTTACCGCGAAAATAAACTCAGCAAAAATGAGGCATTGCTGAAGATTGAACCCAATAAGCTGAATGAACTGCTCCACCCGGTGTTTGACAAATCTGCCCTGAAAAAAGGTAAAGTCATTGCGAAAGGGTTACCGGCATCGCCGGGCGCCGCTACCGGACAAATCGTTTTCAATGCTGACGAAGCACAGCTATGGGCCAATGAAGGAAAAAAAGTAATCCTTGTGCGCATCGAAACCTCACCCGAAGACCTCGGCGGTATGGACGCTGCAGAAGGTATCCTGACCGCCCGTGGCGGGATGACCTCACACGCTGCCGTTGTGGCCCGCGGAATGGGAAAATGCTGCGTTTCAGGCGCTGGCGGTATTCGCATTAACTACAAAAACAGAACCCTCGAATCCAATGGTATCGCCCTGAAAGAGGGCGACTGGATTTCGTTGAATGGTTCTACTGGTGAAGTGTTTGAAGGAAAAATCAGCACCATTGATCCTGAACTCAGCGGCGACTTCAACGAATTGATGACTTTGGCCGATTCAGTTTCAACCATGCTCGTACGCACTAATGCTGACACACCTAAAGACTCAATCAAAGCACGCAACTTTGGCGCTCAGGGCATCGGGCTCTGCCGCACCGAACACATGTTCTTCGAAGGCGACCGCATCATTGCCATGCGCGAAATGATCCTCGCCGAAACTGAGGAAGGAAGAAGGATTGCTCTTGAAAAACTGTTGCCTATCCAGCGCCAGGACTTCGAGGGAATCTTCGAAGCCATGCAGGATCTCCCGGTAACCGTTCGTTTGCTTGACCCACCATTGCACGAGTTTGTCCCTCATGATGAAAAAGGCCAGAAAGAGATGGCAAAAGTGATGGGTGTTGACTTAAGTGTGATCAAAGCTAAAGTGGATTCACTCAGCGAATTCAACCCGATGCTTGGTCATCGCGGATGTCGTTTGGGAAATACCTATCCCGAAATCTCCGAAATGCAGGCCAGAGCCATCATCGAAGCTGCTCTCAATCTGAAACAGCGCGGTATCAATGCCAAACCGGAAATCATGATCCCGCTTACCGGCGACCTGAAAGAGATGAAAATGCAGGAAGACATCGTGCGCAGCACCATCAAGCAAGTATTCGAAGAACGCAACGATAGCATTGACCATCTGGTTGGAACAATGATCGAAGTGCCTCGTGCAGCGCTGTTGGCTGACGAAATCGCTCAATCAGCCGAATTCTTTTCCTTTGGAACAAACGACCTCACACAAATGACCTTTGGTTATTCAAGAGACGACGCCGGCAAATTCCTGAAAGTTTATCTTGATAAAGGAATTCTTAAGCACGATCCCTTTGAAGTCCTTGACCAGGAAGGCGTTGGCCAGTTGATGCAGATGGCCGTTAAGAAAGGTCGTAAGACCCGCAAACACATCAAAATTGGTATTTGCGGCGAACATGGCGGAGAACCTTCATCCGTTGAGTTTTGTCATTCATTGGGCTTCAACTACGTGAGCTGCTCACCGTTCCGTGTTCCGATCGCCCGCTTGGCTGCAGCGCAAGCAGTTGTGAAAGAAAAAGTGGCTAAGAAAGCCGTTAAAGGCAAAAAGAAGGATAAAAAATCCGATAAGAAAAAGAAGAAGTAACGATTAGAAATTCTTTATTGAAAAGGCTGCCGCAATGATTGTTCGGCAGTCTTTTTTTTTGCGTAGAGCTCCCGCAGATCACACAGATCAACACAGATATTTTCTGTAAGGTGTTGTGGTCTTGTATTTTGATCAGAGAAGATCAGCGGGATCAGCGGGAATAAATTTGGCCGCATCATACCATTCAAATTTTATGTTCGATCCCGAACAAGTAACCTTAAGAAAAACCGTACACAAAAACTTAAGTACTATCATGACCTGATACAAAGTACAGTAAATAAGCATTATACGGATTATGGCACGAAAATAGAAATGAAGGGGAATGGTGAATTGCAAACCATCAAAAACTAAACACATGAGAGAAATCGTAATTCTGATTCCCGATTTAGAGCCGGAACAAAACGTGGATATCGAAGTGAGCATCAACGGGCGTAAAAAAACGATGCAATACCGCGTGGAACTGATCAACTGGGAAGGCGCCGGAGTGCCCCCTGCAGACAAAATAACTGTACTCAAACATAAGATTGCCAGCTACGACAGGGACTGGGAGCTGGTAGAAATCGGCGCTCCGACAGATGAAAACATTCCCCTTACATTCAGACGAAGAATCCAATAATCAATATTTTCACCAAAATTTTAAAAACTATGAATTCAACTGGATTTTCCTGTGTAAAAAGTGTATTTGCGTTTTTACTGATAACAGTCTTTAGCGCGTTTGCCGTTGCTCAATCTGAAAATGTGCCTGAAGAAGAACAGGCCATAAGGACTGTAATCCAGTCAGCATATGTTGAAGGTCTGCAGAACTGGGGCGATATTGAGGCCATAAGAGCGGGTTTTCATCCCAGTTTTGAATTGCTTTCCAAAACCAAAGACAACGAAATTCAGAAACTCCCGATCGGGCAGTGGATTGAGATGGTCGAAACAAGGAAAGCTCAAAATACGGATGGTCCGGAATTTATTACGTCGGCTGACATCCTTGAAATTGATATCACCGTTGATGCTGCATCAGTAAAGCTTGATTTGATCAGAAATGAGAAACGGATTTTTACCGATTACCTACTGCTTTACAAGTTTAAAGAGGGCTGGAGGATTGTTGGGAAGATCTATTACAAGATTCCTCAATAGACGATTTCAAATATAATTCTGATTGTTCACTTCTGTACATTGAAGCTTGAAAAATGAACACCTCTGGTTTGTAATTTGGAATTGGCTGCTTTTATATAGTTGCTAACCAATGCTATAGTTTGTTTGGCATAGAAAATGACGACCTGGTTGAAGTAAGAGATTCAGGAAGACTTAATTAAGGTGTTCAATCCCTTGAGTTGCTTTCCTGAAATGGAGAAAATTTCATCTTGAAAAATCAGAAAGATAGAGTTCAAGCAATGAAAAAGCTTTCGCATCTGCCCAATATCAATCCGCAACTGGAAGCCAAATTGCTGGCAGCGGGCATTGATTCGCCGGAGACACTGCGCGAAAGGGGCAGCCGCAACGCATTCATGAGGATCAAGATGATGGACTCAGGCGCCTGTTACAACATGTTACTCTCGCTCGAAGGCGCCATTCAGGGACGATTGATGGAGGAACTGGATGAGCAGACCAGGCTGGACCTGAAGATATTTATGGAAATATTTAACCGTTGAATAGTAACCAAATTTTGATTTGAACATCAATTTAACCTTAACAATTTAAATCTCATTGTATGATCAGGACAGAAAATCTAACCAAAGTATTTCGCACCGATGAAGTAGAAACAACTGCATTGAACAATGTTTCATTTGAAGTAAAAGAAGGCGAGTTTGTAGCCATCATGGGGCCATCGGGTTGTGGTAAATCAACGCTGCTCAATATCCTGGGTTTACTTGATAACCCAACAGGTGGCGAGTACTTTTTCCTGGATAAAGAGGTATCAGGATTTTCAGAAAAGCAGCGGGCTTCGCTCCGGAAAAATAATATTGGATTTGTATTTCAAAACTTCAACCTGATCGATGAGTTGAATGTGTTTGAAAATGTTGAACTACCTCTGATTTACCTGGGGTACAAATCAGCAGAGCGACGCGAAAAGGTGGAAGCTGCACTCAAGCAGATGCAAATTATTCATCGCAAGAAACATTTCCCGATGCAACTTTCCGGTGGACAGCAACAAAGGGTTGCGGTTGCCCGTGCTGTGGTGGCCAACCCAAAGTTGATTCTGGCCGATGAGCCTACCGGTAATCTCGACTCAGCGCATGGCGAAGAGGTGATGAACCTGCTTTCGGAACTAAACAAAAACGGAACTACCATCATCATGGTAACCCACTCCCAACGCGATGCCGAGTATAGTCACCGCATAGTCAGATTATTCGACGGCCAGGTGGTAACTGAAAATATCAGGGCACAATTTGTTCTGTAGTTGACTGAAAACCAATTCAAAATATGACCCATGTTTGCAAACTACCTGAAAAGTGCAATAAGAAATATTTCTAAAAACAGGTTTCATTCTTTGTTAAACCTATTGGGGCTCGCTATCGGCATCGCAGCCTTTATCTTCATCTTTCTTTGGGTGCAAAATGAAGTCTCTTATGATAAATACCATGAAAAAAGGGATCAACTGCATCGGATCGAATCCGATTTTACCATCTCAGGCAAGCACGACCGTTTTGCCATCGTACCCATTCCTATGGGGCCTGCGCTCAAGCTCGAATTCCCTGAAATTGAGTCTTTCTGCAGGTTCATGGATATTGGCAATACCCTGATCAAATATGGAGAGAATGAATTTTATGAGGAGCGATTCTATTTTGCCGATTCCACTGTTTTTGACCTCTTTTCCCACAAGATGCTGGCCGGCAACCCGAAATCCTGCCTCACGGAGCCCTATTCGATTGTGATGACCAATAGCATTGCCAGAAAATATTTTGGTGAAGAAGATCCTATGGGGAAAGTGATTCAAACCGGCAATCAGCGATCTTACAAGGTCACTGGGATCATTGAGGATGTCCCGATGAACAGTCATTTGCAATTTGATGCTTTGCTTTCAGTGAACACAATTGCAGCGTTGCGGGGGGATGAAAATTTCAACAACATGGAACCTTTGCGGTTTTGGAATATTGGCGTTTTTACTTACCTCTTACTGAATGAAAATGCCAGGATGGAGCAAATTCATGAGAAATTCGACGGGTTCTATGAGAAATACATGAAATCAGTCGGCGATGCCATCAATGCCAGCTTTAAACTACAATCCACACCTTTAACCAGGACACACTTCGAAGGCAATTATTCCTCCGACCTCCCCAAGGGAAATATGACCTATATTTACATACTGAGTGCAATTGCCGTTTTTATTCTGCTCATCGCTTCAATCAACTACATGAACATGGCTACGGCCCGATCGGAAAAGCGGGCACGTGAAGTTGGTATCCGTAAGGTGGCCGGGGCTCATCGTAACCAGTTGATCCTTCAGTTTATCAGCGAGTCGGTATTAATGGCTTTCGCCGGGCTTGTAGTGGCGCTTGCCCTGGTGAATATCCTACTCAGCGATTTTGCATTACTTACCGAGAAAAGCATAACGTTTAGCATGATTTCCAACCCGATGCTCTTTTTGTTTATTATCGCCGTCACCTTCATCATCGGGCTGCTCTCCGGTACTTACCCGGCTTTCTATTTGTCATCGGTAAAACCGGTCACTGTCATCAAAGGAAGTGGTATTGAGGGAGGGCGTAAAGGGAGCATTATCCGCAAAATACTGGTTGTTTTTCAGTTTGCCATTGCCATTTCGCTGATCATCGGCACCCTCGTGGTTTCGGATCAGTTGCGGTTTTTGCAAAATAAAGACCTGGGCTTCATCAAAGATAATATTGTAGTGCTTGAGTTGCAGGATTCCACATTTCGAAGTAAGGCAGAGACTTTTAAATCCGAGTTACTCAACAATCCAAATGTGGAGGCCGTAAGTAATTCCACCGGTATTCCCTCCCGAACGGGTTGGGTGCAGGTGGTTTTAATCGAAAAAGACACTGCCATGCTCGAAGATGTGCTGGTAATTAACCAGGTTGATTACGATTACTTAGAGACATACGGTATTCAGCTTGCCAAAGGAAGAGATTTTGATCGTGAGATGGGAACCGATTTCGAGGAAGCGGTAATTGTTAACCAGGCCACAGTGGATGCTTATGGATGGGGTGACGACCCGATTGGAAAAAAGATCCATTGGGGAGCAGGAATAGATCGTTCGGGAGGCCGGATGCTAAAGGTGATCGGAGTAGTCAAGGATTTTCATTTCACATCATTACATAATAAAGTGCAGCCAGCCATGTTGTTTTTAGGTCCATTCGAAAAAAGTAGTCTCTCGATCAGGGTCAAACCCGGCGAGTTGACGCATTCACTCACCTTTATCGAAGAAAAATGGAATGAGTTTGATGCCAAACGTCCGTTCGATTACCAGATGCTGACCGACATACTTGGAGAACAATACAAGGCGGAATTCAGATTGGGCAAGTTGCTTGGTATTGCGACATTTTTAACCATTTTCATTGCATTACTGGGGCTTCTCGGTTTATCTTCCTACATCGCTGAACAAAAAACCCGCGAGATCGGAATCCGAAAGGTGATGGGAGCATCTTTTCTCCAGATTTTGGGATTGCTTTACAGGGAGTTTTTCATCCTCATCATCATTGCCTTTATCATTGCTATTCCACTGGCAATCTGGCAACTCGATTCATGGCTCAATCAAAACTTTATTTATCACAATGGCATCTCTGTAATCACAGTGTTGGTCTCAGGCTTACTTTCCATTGTCATCAGCATTCTGGCGCTCAGTTTCCATACCGTGCGGGCCAGCCTGGCCAATCCGGTAGATGCAATTAAGTATGAGTAATTGGTCTCTGCCGAAAACTATTCTTGTTGAAAATCTATTTTCGGGAGTTTTCTGGCATTCACTAATTACACTTTGTTCTCAACTACAATCTCAAAAGCAGCCGGAAGGATCTGATTAAGTTTCTGCATGGTTGCTCCACTTTGAACCACATCGAGATGCCCGTCGGCATTGATGTCGGTATGAGCTGTTCCAACAAGGATACAGCCAAGGGTATGGGTGAAATGGTTGCCCGAGTGAATCAAAATCATCGAACGTCCGGGCACATTGGTCAGGTGGAAGTGATCTTTGTATTTATCGCTGAATCGCTTGACAACGCTGTATCTGCCAGTTGGGATGCAACTTGTTTTTTGCTCGTTGTTTTTCCATGCCAGTTCCAGTGTTTTGCACTTGTAAATCTCTTTCCCATTCTCATAGATATAGAGATCACCCAGCGTCTGAACCGGCGAAGCCGAAGTTCTTGTCAGCCTGGCGAAAAAACCTGTTGAAGGGGGTACTGTTGATGATGTGTTGAATTGTGTCATGACTGTAAGTGTTTAAGTTGATGTTGGAATGATGAACATATTTGCAATGTAGAAACCGTGTTTAAGTACAAAGGTTCATTTTTATCGCTTTTTCGGATCAGATAAAAAAACTGACTACCAGTCTTTCTTATCATAGGCAAGGTTTTCAATCCGAAATTAAATTATTTTTGCTGTCAAAATCAATGAAATGGTGATTTTGTCATTTTGTATAGTAGGGCTATTTTTATCTTTAATCCTGCTATATTTCAATGCAGGGAAATTTTCTTCCGCAGTTTACCTCAGTCTGTTTTTCCTTGGGGTTAGTCTTTATTTGCTCTACCAGTATGTACTTGTAACTTCAAAGTCTGTCGCTGTTGTTAGTTTTTCGTTATTGATGATACCAATTTTTGGGTCGATCATGTATTTGATCGGCCCATTGCTATTCTGGTATGTCAGAAGTATTTTAAAGGATCGGACAGCTTTTAAAAAAAGTGACTTATGGCATCTGATCCCAATGGTTGTTTTCTTTTTGGCTGCCTTGCCTGAGTTATTCGCTCCCTGGTCAGATAAACTGGAAGCGGCAACAGCCATTGTGAATGATACCAAAGCAATGGAGTTTTACAAGCCAACCCTCTTATCACACATATTCTCTTATACTTTTCTTTTCATCAGTCGACCGCTGTGGATTTTAGTTTACGTATGCTGGTCATTCATCCTGCTTATGAAATATCGGATGCGGAAATGGGAAACAAAAATTTTTGCCGGTCAGCGCTTTATGTTTAAATGGTTGTCAGTGCTGCTTGTTTCATTGATGATTTTGGTCTTCAGTCATACTTTATTAATTATTGGTTTTACATTGGAAGGCTCAAATCTATTTGTCATATTGATTTGGTTGAAAGTGATTTCGCTGATCAGTCTCATGATTTTATTTTTATCTCCTTTCTTTTTTCCTGAAGTGTTGTATGGTTTACCCCGCATCCCTGAAAACCTTGAAATTCATCAACAACATTTGCCGGCAGATTTACCCGTCAATAAACATGAAAAAATCAAATCCGAATTCCGGTTTGAAAAAGATTACCTGACGCACATCCGCGACAAAGCGGAATTGTGTATGCATGAATTGCACCCCTACCTTCAGCCCGATTTCACTATTGCACAGCTTTCAGTTCTGATACATGTTCCCGTTCATCATTTGGCCTATTATTTCAGGGAGGTCGAAAAGAAAACCTTCAGCGATTATCGAAACCAATGGAGGGTGGAACACGCCAAAAACCTCATCATGGAAGGTAAATCGTCAGATCTGACACTGGAAGCCATCGGGATACTTTCCGGCTTTTCTTCACGCAATACATTCCTTCACGCTTTCAAAAAAATGAAAGGAATTTCTCCGCATAGTTTCCTTACCCAAACCAGTCAGAAATAACATTCTTGTAAAACTTGCATCATTATTACAAAAACGATGCAACTAAGGTGTACTCGCACATCCTTATTTCCTCCTTTCAATCCCATATTTGCAATTGATTTTCCGGATTAGCTCAAACCATTATATAAACAAGGTTGAAGATCCGTCATAGCGCCAGTTTCATAAAGTCTTGTACCTGGTTTCAGCAATCCAGTATGGCGAACATTAAATACGAGCAGATTTATGATCACGGAAGATGAAATAGGGGTTCCTGAAAACTCCGACGCCAATCACCTGGCTAACACAGGCGCGAAAATAGATTTCTGTATGCGGCATTACCAGCCCTTTCTCAGGCAGGATTTCAGCCTGCATCATCTCTCAGTGATCACCAATATTCCGGAGAAGGATATTGAAATCTTTTTCAGTCAATCCCCCAAACCATTCGATCAGTACCTTGATGAATTCAGGGTAAAATACGCCAAAAACTTGATCATTACGGGAAAAGTTCTGGGTATGGAAATTAAAACCATTGGCGCTTTATCAGGCTTCTCTTCCGCAAAGAAATTTATAGAAGCCTATATACTCATCGAAGGCATTTCACCTGAAACATATCAATCACAAATCAACAAATCAAATTAACATGAAACGTACACTACTTCTCTTCGCAACAGCGCTGCTCCTTGGAATCCAAAGCTATGCCCAGACAGGAGTAGCCATCAACACCACAGGAAATGACCCCGACACCAGCGCCATGCTGGATGTAAGTTCAACCACAAAGGGACTTTTAATTCCCCGAATGACCGAAGCGCAGCGAACGGCCATTGCCCTTCCTGCCAAAGGCTTGCTGGTATACCAGAATGATGGAACCGAAGGTTTTTACTATTACGATGGTTCGGCATGGACAAACCTTTCGCTGGTCAACTTCAATGAATCCAACTATACTTACAATGCTAAAACAGGGGTAAAACTACAGGCAGACAATGCCGAAACCAATGTTGACCTGGTGCTTTCGCCAAAAGGCAACGGCGCCATCATGGCTCATCAGCCTGATGGAACTGAAGCAGGCGGAAACAACCGTGGGCAGTATGCGGTAGATTTTCAGATGGTAAGAGATGATCCTTCGCAGGTTGCAAGTGGCGTTGGCAGTGCAGTATTCGGGTTTTATAATAAGGTGAGCGGAGCTTATTCGTATGCATTGGGATACAGAAATACAGTGAGTGGTCAAAATTCATTTGCAGTAGGCGATAATAATACAAGTAACGGAAAATTTTCAACAGCCATTGGTTCTTTAAATACGGCAAGCAACCTCTTTTCTCTTTCCTACGGGGGTTCAAATTCAGCAACTGGCATGGGTTCATTTGCTTTTGGAAGTCATAACCAGGCATCCGGAGCATTATCATTGGCTTTTGGCTTTCAATGTATCTCAACAGATGATATTTCTTTTTCACTGGGAGAAAATGCTACTGCATCAAAAAAATATGCAGTTGCAATCGGGAAATCTGCTACAGCATCGAACCAAAATTCGGTTGCGATTGGTAATAACCCCATTGCCTCTGGTTATTCATCGCTGGCAACGGGAGATTATACCACAGCCTCAGGCTATATTGCTACTGCAATGGGAAACAGAACAACAGCCCCATCAGGCTATGAAACCGTTTTCGGACGATATAATAGTGATTATACACCTTCAAGCACCACCGAATGGATTGCCACCGACCGTCTTTTTGTGGTTGGAAACGGAGCTACGGATGTTACCAAAAGCAACGCACTTACCATACTGAAAAACGCCAACACCACCATTGGCGGCTCACTTACATTAAACGGAAATGGAACTGATGCAAGCATTACCTTTCCCACCACGAGGGGAACAAGCGGGCAGGTGCTAAAAACCGCCGGCGATGGAACAACCTCATGGGGTAATGCCGTTGAACCCGGCACCAACGCCGGACAAATGCAATATTGGAATGGTATTGCATGGGTAACGGTTGAAGCAGGAACTTACGGCCAGGTATTCGAATTTAGGAATGGAGGGCCAGAGTGGGTTGACAAAAACATCAATACACTCAATGTTGGAGATACCTATCAGGGTGGTATTATTGCCTATTTCCTTCAATCGGGAGATCCGGGCTATGATGAAAATGTCAGACACGGCTTAATAGCTGCACCGGGTGACCAAAGTGCTGGTGCAAGTTGGGGTTGCATGGGATCTAATGTAGGAGATGCCAATATTGTGTTGGGTGCAGGAGCACCGAATACACTTAGTATAGTAACAGGTTGCAGTGAGCCGGGAATCGCGGCCAGATTGTGCTACGACCTCGTTTTGAGTGGTTATTCCGATTGGTTCCTTCCAAGCGGGAATGAATTATTAAAACTTTATCTGAATAAATCTGTAATCGGTGGCTTTGAGAATACAATCTACTGGAGCTCTACCAAGATAAGTGCTAATAATGCTGTTGCAATTGATTTTACGAATGGAAGTGCCCCCTTTGATATTGAAAAGTCGTCCTTGCAGCATGTGCGCGCCATCCGGGCTTTTTAAAAATAAAAATCTATCGAAAATTCTAGAAAACAATAAATCAAATGAACATGAAACATAAACTTCTTCTCTTCGCAACCTTGCTGCTTCTCGGCATCCAAACCTTTGCCCAGACTGGAGTAGCCATCAACACCACAGGAAACGACCCCGACACCAGCGCCATGCTGGATGTACGTTCAACCACAAAGGGGCTTTTAATTCCCAGAATGACCGAAGCTCAGCGGGCGGCCATTGCCGCTCAAGAACTACCACTACTTACTAAAGTGCAAGCATACATTGGGACAACGGTTCTTAATCAAACAATGGAAGTTGGAAAGATAACATTACATGAAATTGCAAAAATTTGGCAAAGAAAAATATGACAAATAAATCAGCTATTGTAAGTAACGATGAGAAGCAATTGTTTTTTGAATTGGTCGAAATAATCGAAACCCGTCAAAGGCAGGTTGCAATAAATGTAAACAGCGGGGTAGTGCTAATGTTTTGGCATGTGGGTACAAGAGTAAATGCTTTTGTGCTGAATAACCAACGAGCCGAATATGGAAAACAGATTGTCGTTGCACTGTCACGACAATTGCAGCAGAAGTACGGGAACAATTTTGAAGAAAAAAATTTCCGCCGAATGTTGCAATTTGCCGATAAGTTTCAAGACATTGAAAATGTCGTTACACTGTCACGATATTTAAGCTGGTCGCACTTTCTGGCTATTATCCCGATAACCACCCCTGAAAAACAACAATTTTATGCCGCTCAGGCAGCAAAGCAAGGGTGGGGAATTCGTGAGTTGCGGACACAAATAAAGAATAAAACCTTTGAACGAACAGAAATTGCCAATAGTCAGTTGCTGTCCGATAAAAATGACATGCGTGATGTTTTCAAAGACCCGTATTTTCTAAATTCTTTAGGCATAAAAGACGGATATTTGGAAAAAGATATCGAAAATGCCATACTGAAAGATATCGAAGAATTTATTTTAGAAATCGGAAAAGGTTTCGCGTTTATCGAACGCCAAAAACGAATGATCATTGACGGCGAAGATTTTTATCTCGATTTACTTTTTTACCACCGGACACTAAAACGATTAGTTGCCATTGAGTTAAAGATTGATAAGTTTCATGCAAGTTTTAAAGGACAAATGGAACTGTATCTGAAATGGCTGAACAAACATGAACGGCAAGAAGGTGAAAACGAACCTGTTGGATTAATTTTATGTGCCGAAACAAGCCGTGAACAGATCGAATTGCTCGAAATGCACAAAGACGGAATTATCGTTGCAGAATATTGGACAGAACTTCCACCTCGCCACAAATTGGAACAAAAACTACAAATCGCATTGCATGAAGCGAGGGAACGAATCGAAAGAAAAAAGTTGATGTAAAGAACAAAAATATTAATAATCAATAATTCAAATTAACATGAAACGTACACTTTTACTTTTCGCAGCAGCGCTTCTATTCAGCCTGCAAAGCTACGCCCAGACAGGAGTAGCCATCAACACCACAGGAAATGACCCCGACACCAGCGCCATGCTGGATGTAAGTTCAACCACAAAGGGACTTTTGATTCCCCGGATGACCGAAGCGCAGCGAACGGCCATTGCCCTTCCTGCCAAAGGATTGCTGGTTTACCAGAACGATGGAACCGAAGGTTTTTACTATTACGATGGTTCGGCATGGACAAACCTTTCGTTGGTGAATTTCAATGAAAGCAATTACACTTACGATTCAAGAGCCGGCGTGAAATTTACACCTAATAATTCTGAAACAAATGTAGATTTTGTTTTACAGCCCAAAGGAACGGGTGCCATCCTCGCCCAGCAGCCTGATGGAACCACCGCAGGCGGCAACAAGAGGGGTAATTTAGCAGTAGATTTGCAGTTGTATAGATTAGATGCCACTCAGGTGGCCAGTGGTATCGGAGCTGCTATTCTTAGTGGTGGCAACAATACTGCCAGCGGTACACTTTCTACAGCAATGGGATATTATACAATAGCCAGTGGAGCATTTTCCACAACAATGGGATATAATACGAAAGCCACTACAGATTATTCTACAGCGATGGGAAATAACACAACAGCAAGTGGACCGTATTCCACAGCAATGGGAGCTTATACAATAGCTAGTGGCTCTTTTTCATCATCATCGGGCTATTCCTCAGATGCTACCGCCGATTATTCTATCGCCATGGGCAGAGATGCACAAGCATCTAATGAATATGCAGTGGCCATTGGCAATAATCCCATAGCTTCCGGTTATGCATCTCTTGCAATGGGAGATTATACCACAGCATCTGGAAGAATATCTACTGCTATGGGAAACAG
>JACZJL010000179.1 GCA_014860585.1 Bacteroidales bacterium
TTATTAACTTTAAGGCAACAAGTTATGAACAATGAGCTAAAAAAATTTGATTTTCAAAAATTCCACTAACATCCTTGTTCATAAGACGTTAATAAATCATCCCAAAATTTGATTTTTTCAAAAAGTTATGCGTTGACCCTGCGTTCATTGGAGAAACGGGTTTACGTGTGGTTTAATATTCGTAAACTTGCAAATTGAAAAATTTACGATATGACCAGACTGGCTCAGATTTTTAAATACATTAGTAAATACTGGGGTTTTGCAGCACTCAACGTGTTGTTCAATATCCTTTCGGTGGTTTTCAGCCTTTTTTCACTAACCATGATCATTCCTTTCCTGCAACTGCTTTTTGATAAGACAAAATTGGTGCGCGAAGCCCCTGAGTTAGCCTGGAACACTGATTCTATTGTCGCGTATTTCAACTACCTGATCAGCGATATTATTATCCAAAAAGGGGAGGTTAACGCTTTATTGTTCATCTCACTTATGGTTGTTATCCTGTTTTTTGTAAAAAATCTTTTCCGCTATATGGCCATGTTTTACCTGGCTCCGCTGCGAAATGGTGTTGTTGAGGATATTCGCAATGACATTTATCGCCGGATACTTATTCTTCCATTGGCCTATTTTTCGGAGCAGCGCAAGGGGGATATCATGTCGCGTATCACCAACGATGTTACCAACGTGGAATGGTCAATCATGCAATCTCTCGAAATGCTTTTCCGAGAGCCGCTTTCTATCATCGTTTTCCTTGTCACCCTCATCGTGATCAGTCCAACCTTGACTTTTTTTGTTATCATACTTTTACCTGTCACCGCTTTCCTTATAGCACAGATTGGCAAAAGCCTGAAGCGAACTTCCACTAAGGGACAGACAAAATTAGGGGTAATCCTTTCGATTGTTGAAGAAACTATTTCAGGATTACGGATTATCAAAGGTTTCAATGCCATTGAAACCGCAGATCAGAAATTTAAAGAACAAAACTCCAGCCTTACACGGATTATGAACCGCCTTTACCGCAAAAGGGACCTGGCATCGCCACTGAGCGAGTTTCTCAGCACGTTGGTACTTGTTGTAATACTCTGGTACGGCGGGCAATTGGTGCTTAATGACAGTTCTTCGCTCGAACCGACTGTTTTCATATTTTACGTGGTGGTCTTTTCTCAACTCATTGTTCCTGTAAAAGCCTTCACTGTGGCATACTACAACGTGCAAAAGGGCGTGGCATCAGCCGACCGCATCAATGAAATTATAACTGCCGAGGAGATCATCGAAGAAAAACCAAATGCGATTGAGACCAATGAATTCAATGATCTTATCGAATACCGAAATGTCAATTTTGCTTATGGACAGGAACCTGTATTAAAAGATATCAACCTCCGGATTGAAAAAGGGAAAATGATCGCTTTGGTAGGAGCATCGGGAAGCGGTAAATCCACATTGGTTGACCTGCTTCCCCGTTTTTACGATTGCACTTCAGGGGAAATCCGGATTGATAACATTCCCATTAAGGATTTACGAATTAGCAATCTACGCGGCTTGATGGGTATTGTAACCCAGGAAACCATTCTGTTTAATGACACGGTTTTCAATAATATCGCTTTTGGCATGAGTAACATGAGCGAAGAAATGGTAATCGCCGCTGCCAAAATTGCCAACGCACATGAATTTATCGAAAGAATGCCTGAAGGTTATCAAACCAATATCGGCGACCGTGGGGTAAAACTCTCAGGAGGTCAGAAACAGCGTATCAGTATCGCGCGTGCTGTGCTCAAAAACCCTCCCATCATGATCCTTGACGAAGCTACCTCCGCCCTCGACACCGAATCGGAAAGACTGGTTCAGGATGCTTTGCTCAAATTGATGCAAAACCGGACTTCGGTTGTGATTGCCCACCGCTTATCAACCATTCAGTTTGCAGATGAAATTGTCGTGCTTGACCATGGACTGATTGTAGAAAGAGGTTCGCATAAAGAACTGGTAACAAAAGAAGGAATTTACAAAAAACTATGCGACATGCAGTCGTTCCGGTAAAAGCCAAGTGAATTATTTTTGCAAAAAAATATAACCGCAATTTATGCTAAATCCAAGCCTGATCACCAAGAAATCTCCATTGTATTCGAGGAAATACGTCTATTCGGAGACACCATTCAACACGCTGATGCGAAAGCGTATTTATCATGTGCTTTTAATTGCCAGCAAATACGATACTTTTATACTTGAAGATGACGGTCGCATTGACGAGCAGATTTTTAATGAATATGTATCGCTAAACTTAAGATATCCTCCACAATTTATCCAGGCCAATTCCAACGAAGAAGCGCTCGAAATCCTTGAAAACGAAAATATTGACCTGATCATTTGTATGTCGAGTACGTTTGAAGAGCAAATGGTGAAGGAAATTAAACTCAGAAAACCTAAAATACCCGTAGTCTTACTGACCCCTTTTTCGCGTGAAATTTCCATTAAACTTGATACAGGTAACCTGGGTGGTGTTGATTATGTATTCAGTTGGCTTGGAAATGCTGACATACTGCTGGCGATCATCAAACTCATCGAAGATAAGATGAATGCAGATCATGACATCATGCAGGTTGGGGTTCAGGTGATTCTGCTGGTTGAGGATTCTGTCAGGTTTTATTCTTCCTATTTGCCCAACATTTATAAAATCATTTTCAAGCAGTCGAAATCGTTCATGACCGAGGGACTCAACGAGCATCAGAAAATGTTGCGTATGCGAGGGAGGCCAAAAATATTACTGGCAACAACATACGAAGAAGCTGATTTTCTTTTTCATAAATACAAAAATAATTTTCTCGGTGTTATTACCGACATGACCTATACACGCGGCGGAGTGCACGATAAAGACGCCGGGTATCATTTTTGCGAAATGGTTAAGGCCGAAGACAAGTATATGCCCATCCTTTTGCAGTCGTCGGATATGGGCATTAAACAAATTGCCAAAAAACTCAAGGTAGGCTATATCAACAAAAATTCACCATCACTCTCCCTGCAACTTCGTGATTTTATCTCCGAGTTTTTTGCTTTTGGTGATTTTGTGTTTGTTGACCCGGAAACAAACCAGGAAGTGATCAGGGCTAAGGATTTAAAAAATCTTCAGGAGATTTTATTTGATATCCCCGACAGTTCTTTCCTATATCACATCAGCCGGAATCATATCTCCAAGTGGCTCAAAGCAAGAGCATTGTTCCCGCTCGCAGACCTTTTCAAGCAGTTTCAGCCCGAGGACTTTTCCAACCTTGACGAAATCCGGAGATACCTTTACGATGCCATTTCAAAATTCAGAATGTACAAGGGAAGGGGTGTAATTGCTGATTTTCACCGCGACAGGTTTGATGAGTACCAGACTTTTACCCGCATCGGTGAAGGCTCTATCGGTGGAAAAGCCCGTGGCCTGGCTTTTCTCGACTCACTGATCAAACGAAACCACCTCATCGATCTTTATGATAACATCATTATCACCATCCCCCGGACGGTGGTGCTGGGGACTGATGTTTTTGATGATTTCATGGAGGAAAACAGGCTTTATGAGATAGCCCTATCCGGGAAATCCGACCAGGAAATATTGGATAGATTTGTAAAGGCAAGACTTCCTTTCCGTATTCATGAAGACCTCTATACTTTTATTTCGATCACCAAAAATCCGATTGCCATCCGTTCTTCAAGTTTGCTCGAAGATTCCCATTACCAGCCATTTGCTGGTATTTACTCAACCTACATGATCCCCAATATTGTGGACGACGAACGGTTGATGATTGAAAAACTAAGTATTGCCATTAAAAGCGTTTATGCTTCGGCTTTTTATAAAGACAGCAAAGCATACATGACAGCAACGCTTAATGTGATTGATGAAGAAAAAATGGGTATTGTCCTACAGGAAGTATGTGGAAGCCAGTATGGAACCCGGTTTTATCCTACGATTTCCGGAGTAGCCAGATCGGTAAATTTTTATCCCATTGAGCCTGAACAACCGGAAGACGGCATTGTAAATGTTGCCTTCGGATTGGGGAAATATATTGTTGAAGGAGGAAACACCTTGCGCTTTTCGCCGAAATACCCGAAAAAGTTACTTCAACTCGCCTCCCCAAAAATGGCACTGAGCGACACGCAGCCAACCTTCTTTGCCCTTGATCTGAAACCTGAAAGTTTTAAACCATCTACCGATGATGCTGTGAACATGCTCAATCTTAAAATCAGCGAAGCTGAAAAAGACAATTCTCTGAGATGGGTAGCATCAACATTTGACTACAATAACAACATCATCCGCGATGGGGTGAATTACCCGGGTAAGAAGATAATCACTTTTGCCAATATACTGAAAAATAATGTATTTCCGCTTGCCGAAATTGTTCAGCAGTTGCTCGAAATCGGCTCACGCGAAATGAATAAAGGTATTGAGATCGAATTTGCTGTAGATCTGAATGTGAAAAAAGATCACCCGGTCATTTTCTATCCATTACAGATCAGGCCTATTGTTGAAACGAAAGAGGTGCTGGGCGAAGACCTTGACCTGATTGATCCTGAAAAGACCATTATCAAAGCCTATCATGCACTTGGAAATGGTAAAATTGACAGCATCAAAGATTTCATTTTTGTAAAGCCCGAATCTTTTGATCCGTCGAAAACAAAAGAAATTGCGATGATGGTTGGCGATCTCAACGATAAATTCCTTGCTGATGGATCAAATTATGTTCTTGTGGGACCAGGTCGTTGGGGCTCAACCGATCCCTGGCTCGGAATACCGGTAAAGTGGCCGCAAATATCCGCAGCAAGGCTCATTGTGGAATCCGGACTGAAACACTACCGGATTGACCCAAGCCAGGGAACTCACTTTTTTCAGAACCTGACTTCATTCAGGGTTGGCTACTTTACCATCAATCCTTTTATCAATGATGGTCATTTTGACCTTGAGTACCTCGGGAAATTTACCCCATTCTTTGAGAATGAATTCATTAAGCATATCCAGTTTGAAAAACCAATCCGTGTAAAAATTGACGGTAAAAAGAAAATCGGGGTGATCATGAAAATGGACGAGCAATAATTAGCTATAGAAAAGTTTTAGAACAAAAAAACTGCCGGTATTTACCGGCAGTTTTTTTAACCATTGAATAAAATCTGGAATTAGCAACACAAGAGCGATGAGCAGTGGAAATGAGTTTACAAGTTGTTCAGCATAATGAGATGTTGGATGGGCCCTTCGCAAAATCAAAAACCCGAATGAATTAGAAAAGTATAAGCAATTCAGAAAAATCAGCGAAGTTCAAGTGATTAAGTATGATAAACGGGAAAACCTCACGAAGGAAACCCAACCAACTAAAAGTTGAATAATTACAAACAGTCATCGCTTCAACTTATTAAACAAGCAGTTACAGATCAGCACTAAAAGAACGAGTTTGAAGAAACAGTATGTCTAACCCAGATTTCTTCGAAGAAGACTCATTTTTTGGGATTGGTTGCCTGACATTGAATGAAATGGAGAATTTATTTTATGAACTTTACGGATGAGCCAAGGCCGGATTTCAAATCCCTCAACCGAAGAAAATAGACCCCTGGTTTTAATTGGTTAGCGGGCAGTTCGAACTGATTCAGGCCAGATTTTATAACTAGTTTCCGGCGTAAAATAGTCTGCCCCGAAATGTTGGTAATCAGTAATTCTGCAGGAAAATCAGTAGTTTGAAAAATTTCTACAAAAAACTTCTCCAACACCGGGTTGGGAAAAACTCGAACAGAGATTACATCATTTACCGGATCTTCTGTTACCGGTGTTGAACCGGCATCGAATATTTCTATTTCGATATCCTTTACCACGGGATTCGTCTCAGTAATTGTCACCATCAACTTTTCACAAACTTTTCCTGCTGATTCGGCAGCAAGATAATATGTCCCAAATGGGAGTTCATCAAATCCAAAGTCTCCGGAACTTCCTGTGAATGTATAATTGATAGGCTGAAGTTGTTCATCGAAAAGTAAAACTGCTGTATTGAAAGCCGGTACTATTTGGTCGTGAGTAAAGGATTGATATATCACCGAACCTGCAATTGATCCGATTCCTTGCTGCATTAATGGTAAAATACCAAGGTGAATGTCGAGATGATAATGGTTAGAATCGGAGACAAAGCAATATTCAGCATTCTGCCAGGTAAGTTCATTACCAAAATAAGTCGGGAAATACTTTTGAAAGTTAGATGAACCACTTGTCAACTGTGCTTTGATCAGGTAATGATCACTTAGCAAATAAAGTGCGCTGTAATAGCCGTATTCAGTGAATTGAGCCGTGTCGAGCGGAATGACCATATTATTGCGGTAACGGTAAAGCATTATTTCTGCTGTATCTCCGGTTGGCGCCGGGTTGTTGATTGGGAAATTCCCCGAAAAAATAAAACCGCCGATATGGAAATACTCAGGGGATATGAATTCCATTGTTTTTGTGTCTGAACATGATGCGCCGAAAGGATTGTTCCGGATTACATTTAAAGTAACCTGATAAGTTCCTGCCCCGTCATACTGATGCGAGGGATGCTGAACTGTTGAAGTTGAGCCATCGCCGAAATCCCAGAGCCATTCATCAGGCTGTCCTGCTGAAAGGTCTTTAAAATGAATAAAATTGGGCATATTTATCCCCGAATCGGGAATTGCAATAAAATCAGCGTAACACTCGGGCATTGGTGCAAACACATAGATCTGCCTGGAAAATGTATGGTTACACCAAACCAGCGAATCAGTGTGTGATACAGAAAGGGTAACTGTGTAAAACCCACTGTCCGCAAAAGCATGAGTAGGATGTTGAAGCAAGGATGTGGCGCCGTCGCCAAAATCCCATTCCCATGTATTCATATTTCCCTGCGAAAGATCATTAAACTGGATGATGAGTGATTGATCCTGCGCTGGCAGAAAGTCAAAATTGGCTTCACACATGGGTTCAAATTCGATCGTGATCTCTTTACAGAATTGATGATTACAACTACCTGTATAATCCGATACATCAAGGCAAACATCAAAATTGCCACCATCAGAAAATGAATGTACCGGATTTTTTAGCGTCGAACTGTTTCCATCATCAAAATTCCAATTTCGGTTAACAATTTCTCCTGATGAGAGATCTGCAAAGCGAACAACAAGAGGATTGTAGAGGGAGTGTAGTTCGATAAAATCAGAAATGCAAAAAGGCTCAGTGCTGATTTCAATAGTTTGCCAAAACTGGTCAGTTAAACCAGAATCCAAATCAAAGACGTGCAGACAGACCCAAAAACTTCCTTCCGAAGCATAAATGTGCTGAGGACAGCTTTCAAAAGAATAGGCTCCATCGCCAAAACTCCAGATTTTTATTTCATGTTTTCCCAGGGTTTGGTTGACAAACTGAACAGAAAAGGGGTTTTCAGGAAAAATGAACGGTTCAAATCCTGCTTGCAAAGGAACATCAGGAGCAACTGTAATGACATGACAGAAATTGTCAGAGCACCAGCCGAAATTGTCAGTCACAGTAATACAAACCCTGTAAATGCCAGTACCCTCAAAAATATGGGTCGGATTTTCCTGGGATGAAGTATTACCGTCGCCGAAGTCCCATTCTATTTGCAAAGTATCGCCATGTGATGCATTGGTAAAATGATAAATCAGCGGGTTCGTCACATCTGGAGTAAAGGTAAAAAAGGCTTTGCATTCCTGGGTTATGCCTGCATAAATTGTTTTGCAGTAACTTTCGGTGAAATTACCGGGTTGATCGCTGATAGTCTGGCACACGGTATAAGTTCCGGGTGTGGCAAAATTATGCGTTGGATGTTTAAGTTCAGAGGTGCTTCCATCGCCAAAATCCCAAAACCATCTATCCGGATTCCCGGTCGACATATCAATAAATCGCCAGGTTAAGTCATCACCATCCTGGTTAAAGGCGTTAAAGTGGGGAAGATAATCAGGTTGTAACGACACGGTTTCAATCTGGACGAAACTGCTCTGGCAACTATAGGTTTGATTAGTGGTGGTGAGTTTTATCGTGTAAATTCCTTCAAGTGAAAAACTATGCACTGGGTTTTGCAGGGTAGAAGTCTGTCCGTCACCAAAATCCCAAAACCAACCCTCAGGATCACCAGCTGAAATATCAACAAAATGTAGTGTCATCGGATCAAGTGGATCAGGAAAGGTGAGGAATGAAGCACTGCAATTGCCTACCGGACTGACTTCAATGCTTTGACAAATTGTATCAGACTGATTCCCTGGCTTCATTGCAACGAGGCACACAGTATAAGTTCCCGGTGTAGAATAATGATAAAGCGGGTTTTGCACTGCACTTGATCTCCCGTCTCCAAAACTCCATTGCCAGGAAGTTACATTTCCTAAAGATAGATCATAGAATTGAACAGAGGACTGATTACCGGGTATGTTAAAGTATGTAAAACGTGCCTGAACTAAAGTATCGTCGTTTGAATCAATCGTGTTACAATAAGTATCGTTACAAGTTCCATTGTTGCCGGAAATGGAAAGACAGACTTCATAATGCCCGTCGTCGAGGTAAAAATGTACCGGATCGGGCTCAGTCGAAGTATTTCCATCCCCAAAATCCCAGAGCCATTCATCGATGTTTCCCATCGAAGATTGTTTGAAGTTCACTTTGTTGGATTGGGACGGGTCGTAAACCCATATAAAATCCGATCGACAAATGCTTGATTGCTGGCTGTTGCATATGGCAAAATTTGTCATGAAACTGGTTTGTGCAGGAGTGAATTGAAGCGTATTGGTGATCAATTGATTGGAACAATCAACGGTTGAAACATGAAGAATGCCTTTTGAAAATGGAAGATCAAAAAGGAAACTGAAATATCCGAACTCATTAGTTATGACTTTATCAAAGAAAAGATAGGGAGGATCCTGGTTTTTAAATTTGAGCGTTACCTCATGTCCTGCAACCGGATTGCCTGAGCTGATATCTGAAACATAGCCTGAAACGAAGATCCTGGTATCATTGCCTAAAAGAGATAAAGGGAGAAGTATGATAAGCAGTAAGGCAGAGTACAATAGCTTCATATTGAAATCAAAATTATTAAAATGTGTAAAAAACTCCTGTTCTCAATCCAATCCCATAGGGATTTGTGAGTTTTTCGTTGTTGGAATTCATTTCATAAACTGTACCTAAATAATACCGGTAAACAGGTTCCAGCATGATCCCTAATTTTTCCGACACCTGAAACTGCAATCCTAAACTAACAAGCAACTGAATACTGGTGGTTAATCTTGGAAGGGTATAATTGTCGATAGTATTGATTGTTGCACCCGGTTGATAAAATTCAAGCCCTGGTTCATTTTTATTTAAAAGGATGGAAAAATTTGGCCCGGCCTTAATGTAGGCTGAAAAGTTTCCATGTTCCATTGCTTTATAGCCAAACATAATCGGTAGTTGGAGATAAGTATAGTTGTTTTTGGTTTGCTGATGGGATTGATGTGAAACTGAATCCCAAACTCCGACTTCCTGAATATCGTAAATTAAATTCCCCGGGTTTTCAGGGTCAATGGTAAAACCGTTGACATGCTGGTAAAAACCAATGCTGTCATAGGTTTCCATATTTACCATGTAGTCGCCGAGATCATAAATGTAGCTGAATTCAATCCCGCCCTGAATAATGTAAGTAGGCGTATTATAACCAACAGCAAGGCCGGTGGCCAAACTCTTTTCGTGGGAGGAGGAGGTCATCCTTGCATATTCGGTAATTTCAGGGGTAGCATATAGTGCAAGTGTAAGATGTGAAGTCTTTCTTCTCTGGTTCTTGATCACCAGCGTTTGAAATTCCCGTTTTGGTGGTTTGTACTGTCCACGGAAAAGATACGTGAGTGAATGATTCGTGGAGCTTAAACTGATCGGCTTTCCTGTAGAATGTTTTAAAGCAACAGCATCCTTTTGTTTCAGGGCAGTTTCATTATTTGTTTTTCCTGTGAAGTATTTGTAGGTATTGAAATCCATTGCATTACGCTCAGCCATAGTCACAGGTTCGAGATCTTTAATTCCAATCCTTCCGAGTTGCACTATACCAAATATCCTGGATTCGACGGAGGTTTTTTCAGGTAAAATTGTACTATTAAGACCAAAATCATCTTCGTTATGCTCTTTTGCAGCTGCCTCATTGTTAATCATTGGAATGGTTACAGGAACAACCGGATCAACTCTTGGGATTGCCGCTGCGACTTCTTTTTGATTTTGAATGCCTGGATGTGTCACTTCCAAGTCCGGTTTACCCTCAATTATTGTAGTTTGGGCTTGGGTTTCAGCACCTGTAATTGCATCTATTCCGGTCGCACCCGGTTGAGGTTTCACTGCTGATTTTGACAGTTGGGCATCCTGTTTTTCAGTTCTTCCGGGAAGAGGAGGTAGAGATTGATGGTCAACAGTTGAATTCTTATCAGTTAATCCGTCATGGGTGATCCCGGTTTCAACCTTGTATAAATCTGCCGGGGGTTTATTGGCATCATTTTGCCTTGTGGTGGGCAGTATTTGATCAGACGGGTAATTTTTCTCAGTTTCAGAAGGACTGTTAAAATAGAATAATGCAACAGTAGCAATGATAATTGCTGCAGCAGGAACGGTGGTCCATGAAGCAGGTACGTTGTTGAAATTGAAGTGTGCTGCTTCCTTCCATAACATTTGCCAAGACAAACGTCGCCATAAACTTTTCGAGGGCTGTGCAGTAAATTCGCTCAACCCTGATCTGAAAAGTTCGTCAATATTGTTTTTACCGGTTTTCATTACTCTTCACTAAACGCTTTACTTTCAATAATTTGGTTAATTTTTGCGACCAACACCCGTCGTGCTTTCATTAGCTGCGATTTGGAGGTGTTAACCGAAACACCCAGAAAATCAGCGATTTCCTGGTGTGTGTATTGCTCAAAAACGTAAAGATTGAATACTGTTTTGTATCCCTCAGGTAGTTTTTGTATCAAGCCCATCAGTTTTGCCTGTGGAATTTTCACCAACGCAATTTCCTCCAATTGATCATCATTCTTAATCTGGGTTTCATCAACATCTTCAATATCAGCGTGAAAATGGTGCTTTAAACTTTGTTTATTATGTGTAATTGCTGTATTCACAATTATTCTTTTTAACCAGCCTTCAAACGAACCTTCACCCCTGAAACTCCCGATACTTGAAAAAATCTTGATAAAACCTTCCTGTAAAATATCCTCTGCCTCATGTTTATTTCGTGCATATCGCAGACAAATCCCCAATAATACGGGCGCATACCTGTTGAACAGCTTGTTTTGAGCATGTCGTTTTCCACTGATGCAGCCTTCTATTATTTTCAGATCTGCTTCGGTCATACGATGCTACGGTTAATTGACTGCTTTTGTGTGTATAGGTTGCCTGACAGCAATTTATTTATCGTCTGGAGTTATCTAAAATTAAGCCTGTTGAATTGTGTGCAAACTTACACAAAATAGAAAAATGAATTGTATTTTTACTTGAAAGGTTTATAATTTTGACAGCAATTTTTAATATTTTTGGTGTCGTTTTGTAAAATCTAAAAATGAAAATCTTATGAAAAAAGTTGCATTGTTTTTACTCCTGGTGGAGTTGTTCGTTCAGGCGAAAGGTCAAACTTACATGGAACTTGTTGATAACATGGAAATCCCGTCGAATTCTGACATTAAAATTCTTGGAGGAGATTACATTTTTACCGATTACGAATGGGACGGAGTGATTAAAATCATAAATAAAGAGAACATTATTATTGATGGCGACAGTGTCACTGTTCAGGGTGGTAATTTTATGGGTTACATGATTGATATTCAGAATTCAACAAACATTGTCCTCCGAAATTTTGAACTGGTGAACAGTTACAAATACGCGGTTCGATGTCTCAATTCGCAGAACATTCTGATTGAAGCGAATAATTTTTCATACAATAAGAAGGATACTACAGGCTGGATACAAATCTGGACACCCTATACTTCAGCGCTTGGTGGAGGTGTATTGTTTTACAACAGCTCTTTTATTGAGGTGCATGAAAACGTGATGACACAGCAGAATGATGGTGTCGCCCTTTATCAATGCAATAATGCAGTCATTGCTAACAACGTAATGAATTGGAATTGTGGTTTTGGGGTTCGGTTGAATTTTTCGGACTTCTGCTGGGTGCATCACAACGACCTGTCGCACATCAACCGGGAAACCGATCCGAGCGACTGTGCTGCCATCTTGCTCATTGTGTCCAACAATAACCTGGTTGAACATAACAATCTTAGCTACTCCGGAGATGGTGTGTTCCTCGGACAGTTTGAGTATTCACAGATCCCCAATAACAATGAGTTCTATTACAACGAGTGCTCTTTTTCCCCGCACAACGCCATTGAAGCTACTTTTGCTGATGGTAATATTTACAAGCACAACAAATGCAATTACAGCCATTATGGCTTCTGGCTTGGGTATTCGTTCAATTCGATGGTCGACAGCAACGAGGTGATCGGAAACCAGCATTCAGGAATTGCTATAGACCGGGGCTTCAACAATAGCTTCACCGGCAACATCATCAGCGAAAACCCGGCAGGACTTGAGCTCTGGGAAGGAGATGGTATTCCCCCTTATCAAAACCAGCTTTCTCAGGATTATTACGTTTTATACAACATGTTTGAAGGAAATGAAAAGGCCATCCTCGCAAAAAAAACTGAACACCTGGTAGTTGCCGGTAATCAGTTTTTGAATAATCGTACAGACATTTACCTTGAAGGAGATTCTTTTAATGATACTATTACCGGAAACCTGTTTCAGGGCACAGCTACATTTTACATCGAAAATCGTTCATCTGATGATATTTATGCTGTTGCTAATGACTTTGTGTGGAATGATACTGATCTGATTTCCTGTAAGGTTTACGACCAAGAAGATGACCCGGCATTTGGTCAGGTGATGTGGCAGCCGTTTTTGTCTGGAATTGACCCCTATTACCAGCACATTCCACCAACTGACATGGCTGAGCCAGAGGCCATTTGGTATGCTTACCCCGAAGCTTGCTGGGGTTATGGTAACTGGATTCCGACTTTCGTTGAGTGGGACTACAACAACAAAGTTTTTGGAGAAGCCTCCATTCACCTCGTTACAGGCAACGGCTGGGATTTAGGGATGATGTACAGGCCAGGTGATGGCGCCATTGCATCGTGGAATCTTACCGAACATGACACACTGGTCATTTGGGCAAGATCAATAAATACAACAGGTTATGGGTTTCAATTTTGTCATGTGAAACTTGGAAACAACTGCGGGGGGTATTACCGTTACACCGCATCAGCAGCGGTAGTTCTCAACCCAACTATTAACCAATGGAAAGAGATCAGGATCCCCCTTGCAGGTGGCTCTCCGTGGGCAAGGTCTATGGTTGGAAGTGTTGAACTGTCAAACATTAGTTACATTGAATTCCATGCTGACACCTGGGAATATGGTTTTGAACTGTGGCTGGATGGGGTGAATTTTGTTCCTAATGTTACAACCATTAAAGACCCGAACCGACCCTGTGATCACCGGATGACCATTTCGCCCAATCCGGTAAAAGAAGAATCCATCATAAGCCTATCGCTACCACATCCTGAGTGCATTGAAATTGATCTGATTGATTATTCAGGGTCATTTGTAAAGGTGATAAGGAAGGGCAGCTTTGATCGCGGTCAACATACATTGATATTCCGAAAAGAAGATCTTGGATCCGGAATTTATCTGATCAGGTTTAAATCTGAAAATGCTGTTAAAACGCAGAAGATCATTATATTGTAAGGTGTTGGAAATTTAAATTTTCTTAGACCAGCATCGTTGACCTTTTAGAATTGTTTACTTTTGCACCCTGAATTACAATTTACAAAATTTTCTGACCCATGAAAAAGATGCTTCTTCCCTTACTGTTGATCGTGTTGTCTTTGACCGTTTTACCATCAGCAGCGCAAATCATAACTCAGGCAGACACCATTGATGGAAAAGTTTTTATTGATGGCCTTCCTCTTTTTACCAATAAAGACCTTGATGGCTTCAAATCGCTTCCAATAATTGAAATCCCTCAGGCTACCAGGAACAGAGATTTACCTGTTAATGTTGATAATTCACTGCTACCTTACTTCCGGCCGATTTTTAACCAGTCAAGCCTTGAATGCGGACAAGCAGCCGGTGTTGGCTATTTATTCACCTATGAGATGGACCGTTTAAGGAACTTACCTGCAAACGTTCCTGAAAATCAATATCCCACGCATTTTGTGTTTAACTGGAGTAACAATGGAGCAGGTAATGCAGCAGCATTTTTCGACAGTTGGAATATCATAAAGGAAGTAGGTACTCCCAATGTAACAGATTATGGTGGAGGACTTAATACAGGTGGTGTTGCCCGATGGATGAATGGCTACGATCTTTACTACAGGGCAATGAAAAACAGATTGTGGGATTTTTACAAAATTCCGCTTAATAACCCATCTGATCTGGAGGTGCTCAAGCATTGGATTGACAATCATGGAGAAGGGGAAGAAAACGGTGGAGTTGCAGTATTTTATGCCAGCTATATGGGTGTTAATCAAACATTACCACCTGGAACGCCTGAAGCAGGAAAATATGTGTTAACCATTCTGGGTAATTATGCCAATCATGCCTTAACTGTGGTTGGATATCATGATTCTATCCGCTATGATATTAACAATGACGGACAATACACCAATCATCTCGATATCAATAACGATGGCAACGTTGATATCCTCGACTGGGAAATTGGTGGTGTGAAACTCGCCAACAGTTATTCTGCCACATCATGGGGCAACCAGGGTTTTGCTTACCTGATGTACAGCGCTTTATGTCGTCCATTGCATCTCGGCGGTGTATGGAACCGGTCGGTTCATGTGATCAATGGCAAGGAAAGCACCTATCCTCAGCTGACTTTTAAAGCAAAGGTTACGCATAATGTTCGCAATCTGCTTAAGGTGATGGTTGGCATTGCCAATGGTTTTGATGCCACTGAGCCTGAGTACATCGTTGAATACCCAATTTTAAATTACCAGGGTGGAAATTTTTACATGCAGGGCGGAAGTTCAGAGGCAGACAAAACGTTGGAGTTTGGACTCGATATCACCCAATTGCTTAAGTATGTTGAAAGTGGACAGGACGCCACATTTTTCTTCATGGTTAATGAAAAAGATCCTTCAAACAATGGTACGGGAATGATAAACAACCTATCGCTGATGGATTACACGGATGGCTTAATTGAGATCCCCTGTAACCAATCCAATGTGCCGCTTGTCGAAAATGGACTTACTACGCTAAAAATCAACGCAAATATCACCTTTGATGCTCCGGACGTTTTGATTGAGGCACTTGAACCGGCCACTATCAATGAGCCTTACCAGTTTCAGATGCTTGGTACCGGAGGGACAGAACCATACCAGTGGAAGATAAAACAAGAATATGTTGCTCAAACCGGCACTCAAACCTTCCCTATGATCAACGCACAACAACTTTCACCAAATAGCTCAACCTCCGGATTTGCTACTAAAACCATTGATTTTGACTTTCCTTTTTACGGAAAAGTTTACAATAAAATTTCAATACATACCGACGGCTATCTGATGTTTTCAGAAGAGCCCTATCCCTGGACTTTTTTGGTGGATGAACTGAATTTGTTTAAAAATCTTCGCAATATTTCACCTTACATGGCCAAAGCTTTAGGTGTGAGTGGCGGAGGTGGAATGTGGTACGAAGGCGACCAGAACAAGGCCACTTTCAGGTGGAAAGCTACCGAATACTCCACCAGTAATATTTTAAATTTCGCTGTAAGTATTTATCCCTCTGGTGAAATTGAATTTTTCTATGGTGAATCGAATGGCGCCGCCTGGAATAAATGGCATGCAGGAATTTCTGATGGCGGCGACTTTAACTACCATTTGCTTGATATTTCAAATACTTACAATATTCAGCCCAACACCAAAATCTCCTTTGAACCTGATTTTGCTTTTTCTGAAATGAAAATTACCGAGGACGGGCTTTTCTATGGCACACCCACACGTCCTTATGAAGCTGTTGATATTGTGTTTAATCTGAAGGACGCCAACGGATTGCAAGGATCCAAAGCTTTACCCTTTTTCACTGATGGTATTAATAAAATTGTGATCAGAGAAGTAAATGTGGTAGCCGGTGATGATGACATTATCGAATATGGTGAAACAGCCGTACTTTCAGTAGAATTACAAAACATCAGCGACGAAGTGATTAATGCAACTCAAATGACCATTAATACGCAAAATCAATATATTACAGTGATTGATAACACGCTGGCATTAAGTTCATTCCAGCCAGGACAGGTCATCACATTTACGGATGCTTTTTCTTTTGACGTTTCAATGCAGGTACCCAATAACCTCGACATCATTTTTGCCACCGAAATTGCAGCCCCTGATGAGACCTTCAACAGCCATATCTATCTGAAGGCCTACACACCTGACCTTGCAATCGGAACAATTTCCATTGAAGATGGCAATAATGGTTATCCCGAGCCGGGCGAAACACTTCAGGTTTTGGTCACTATAATTAATTCTGGTGGGGGCAAAGCTTACAACCTGCAAAGTAATATCTCCACCAGCGATCCATTTGTTACAATTAATCAGGGGAGTTGGTCAGCAGCGGTGCTTCCCGGAAATGGAAGTGTTGCGGCTCAGTTCGAGATTTTTGTTCATGAAGACACACCGACTGGTCATTTATCTCAGATTAACATTTACGCTTCGGCCGACTATGGGTTCAATGTTTCTGGGTCGTTTAATTTTTCCACAGGTTTTGTCGTTGAAGATTTTGAGACCGGTGATTTCAGCAGTTACGACTGGGAATTTGGCGGAAATGCTGAATGGTTCATCACTGACCAGAATGTTTACGAAGGGCAATATTGTATGCAATCAGGCGATATTTCGGACAACCAGGTGAGTTCAGTACAGGTGACAATGAATGTGTTGTCGGATGGCGAAATCAGCTTTTATTACAAAGTGACCAGTGAAGCCAATTATGATTTTCTGGTTTTTTCGATTGATGGAACCACCATGGGTTCCTGGGCAGGAAGTGTGGATTGGGCTGAAGGCACTTTTCCTGTTCAGGCAGGTGAACGGACATTTTCGTGGAGTTATGAAAAAGATGTTTCTGTATCTACAGGCAGCGATTGTGCCTGGGTTGACTTCATCATTTTCCCTCCAAGTGCCCCTGAAGGCCTGATTGTTTTTGCCGGTCCCGATATGATGATTTGTGAGAACCAAACCCCTTTGCTGCAAGCCGTTGTGGCCAATGCCATTTCGATGGAGTGGACAACATCGGGAGATGGTACGTTCAGTAACCCGTCTGTTGCCAACCCAACCTACACTCCCGGACAGGGTGATATTTCATCAGGTTCAGCAGAATTGACGCTAACCGCATATGATAACCTGGGTGCTTCGATGACTGACAACCTTGTGCTTTCAATAACCAGGCTGCCTTATGTATATGCCGGTGAGGATGTTACTATTTGTGAGGTTGAAGAAATCGTAATCAATGCAATACTTCAGTACACCGAAGTTTGCAATTGGTCGACATCAGGTGACGGGACTTTCAGTGTATCAAACCAACCCAATACCGTTTACTATCCCGGTGAGAATGACCTGATATCCGGAAATGTGATACTTACTCTGACGGGGGTTCCTGTCACGCCATGCGCTGTAAGTATTTCACATAGTATGTCCATCGATTTCCTTCCTTTGCCAGAAGTGTCATTTGACGAATTACCCGATTTTTGCCACAATTCCCCCGGATATGAATTAATTGAAGGATCTCCGGTTGGGGGAATTTATGATGGACCAGGGGTTTCGAACGGATGGTTTTATCCTGAAGTTGCCGGAGTGGGAATTCATGAGCTTACTTACACTTATAACGATGGGAATGGCTGCGAGAATTTTGCGGTTCAGGAGGTGTTTGTGGATGACTGCACCGGGATTTCAACTCCTGAAAATTCCGGCATTTCAATTTTTCCAAATCCAGGTTCCGGCACGTTTACCGTTCAGTTTGATCAGAACATAGCAGGAAGTTACCGCGTTGAAGTTTTTAACTCATACGGACAGCGGGTTTACAGCAATGTAGCTGTGTTTGCTGTCAGTTCGTCAACCCAAACCCTTGATTTAACATCTCAGCCCGATGGTGTTTACTATCTGAAAATTACCGGCGGCGGTGCATCTGTTGGAGCTAAGCTGGTGGTGAAAAGGTAGGTGGGGATTTAAGCAATGATTGATTAGTATTAAATGGTGTCGGCAAACATCAGTTACATCTTTATGACCTTCTTTGTTACAACCGACTTCCCATTCTTTAAACTCAGGAAATAAATCCCTTTATCAAGCGACTTGAGATTGATACCAAAGGAAAGTTCGTTGAATTGCCGTCCGTCGGCTACTGCTTTGCCCATCAGATCATAAACTGTCCAGGTTATGGTTTCATAGGGTAGCCTGGTTTCAACTACCAAAGCGCCCTGAAACGGATTCGGGAAAACTTTGAGTGAGATTGTTTCGGGTTTGGTATCTTCCACATTAAGCGACTCAACATAAAAATCCCTGATTTCCTGAATGTGTTCTTTAAGCATGGCAACGCTTGAAATGTTGTCTCCTTCATAATCCCTTGCAAACACCAATGCAAATGTAAAATGCAATGAGTCGTTAGGGGCAAGAGAATAAGGGCCTGAGGAAACCAGCCCGCGGCGGTCGCCGGGAGTGGCATTTTCAGCGGCTTCGGACCATTCGGCAGGATTTGAGGGGTCTCCCGGAAAAATAAATTTTACAGGGAAAGTGCCGCCATAGCCGTTCCCTCCGCTGGTCAGCAAAGTAGAATCCCGCCACATGCACTTCATGTAGTTGTAGTACTCAGATGGGGCGTATGGGTCTGTCATGGGCGACTGCCATGCATTGTTGAAGTGAATAAAGCCTGTCATTTTATAATTGAGGCACGTAAGCGAAAATGCAGGTGGCCGATCCCCATAGGTGCCTTCCTCACCATTTCCGTCAACGGGAGTTCCATTGTAAGCAAAACCTGAATGGAGCAATGTATCACAACCCACAAAATCATCCCACCAATGTCCCAGGTCAAAGTCGAGGAAAAAAGCACTATACACGTCTGAGTAGAAATTTTCAGAACGATTGATGATGGTATAGTCGCCAAAAATCGCCTGGCTTAACGCCGAATCTTCCGGTTGGTCATAAGCATAATAGATGGCATGGATTTCCACGCCCATCTTTTTTCCGCCGGATTCGGTGTGTTGCCTGTCGTCGTTGTAAATCAGGAATATAGTCTGGTCGCCTTTAATCACCGGGAAGTCGCCATCAGCGGCATTGTATTTTCCATCGCCATTCCAATCATAATAGGGCGCCAGTTTTGGAGCTTGTCCCAGGAGGATATTACCATTACCCGGCCAGCTGCTGATATTTTCGATGGGCTCGTATCCTGGTTGCTGCCAGTTATTGCGATGGTGCTCAATTTCTTCTTTATTTAATTTCCACACCCTGAACCACGCTGCATCAAAGTCCTGGTTGTAGTTCATCGTATCAGAAACCGGACCCGGAAAATAGTCGTTGCCTATCTGCTTGTATCTTTCCCCGGCAACGTGTAATTCTCCGTTTTCATCCATTCCACCTATCCAGAAAGATTTACTGAAAAGTGTGTGCAGCCCCGACCCGGCAGGAACTTCATAACCATCGCCGGTGTTGCCATCCCAAAACTGAACCCCACAGGCAAGAATTTTTGCCTTTACCTGGTTAATACCAAGCATGTCAATCCCTTTATTTTCAACATGAATATAAATCTTTGCAAACTGTGACATCAGGTTATTTTCAAGATCAACAATTCTGTAGCGAAGGGAATCAGTGCCTTCGAAGTGTCTTTTGGGAGTGTAAAATACTATCGAATCATTGAAGGTAAATGTACCGTTTGGAGTTCCGAAGACAGTAAAAATCCTGATGGGATGGTTTTCGTAACCGAAGTCGTTTGCCAATGCAGGAATGGCGATGGTTTTCATGGCAAATGTCTCAGCGAAATCATCTATGGCGACAGGCTCTTTGTCGTCGGCTATCAATTTTATACTGACTATTAGAATGATTGCAAGGGCGATAATTTTTTTCATTTCATTTTTCCTTTAAAGTTTTACAATTTTCCGATGAAATATCTGATTTTCAATTTGTATTTCAATGAGGTAAATTCCATTTTTGAAAAAATGCATGTTGACGACAACTTCATTTTCTGTTCCTTCCCCAGCGCTTTGCACGGTTCCATGCATATTAAAGATACGGTATGTGATTAGACTGGTCTCGATTTTCTGACGGATAATTAACCGATCCGATACAGGATTAGGATAAATGACAAAAGGATGAATGGCTTGTTCTGACACCAACTCAGCCGAGGCATGGTACTTTAGTTCCCAGCCGTAATGGTTGTCGCGCTGATCGGTGAAAAAGGAGATCAGGATTTTGTTTGAGCTTATTGTTATTGGAGGAGGAATGGTGTTTCCGGTGACTCTTACCGGGGCTGAATAGGGTTTGTTAAGATCGCGGATCAGCACGTAATCGTAGTTGAGCTCCATGTCCACTTTGGTAAACTCGATAGTAATCAACTCCGTTCCTGGTATTTGAATGTGCCAGAAACAGTTTGTGTTTGAGTTATAGTGTTTATTACTGCTTCCATCTTCGATAGTCCCATCAGGAACATTAAGAAACAGAGTGTCGGAGCAATACACCGGCGGAACAGGTGTGTAATTGATTTCCCAGCCAGAGGTAGAATCGCTCTCATTAGTGTGGAAGTTTAAGAATAGATTTTGTCCTGATGATGTAAACTCTGGTGGCGTATCGTTTCCGGAAAGTGAAGCAAGCAGGGGTGAGGCATAATCGATGCCATCGTGGATGAAAAGCGTGTCGCCTGATGCCAGGCTGAACCCTGTAAACCGGATGTGCATCTTCTCCACCGAATCATAGAGGGGAACTTCAGGTGCAAGCAGCCACGAGCAGTCTATGCCATTGGAATAATTGAAGAAGTCGCTTCCGTCGTTGAGGTAGCCCTCCGGAGAGGTGATCACGGTAAAGCCATCACAAAAGGGAAGGCTGAAGGCATGGTAATTCGCCTGAAACCCTTTTCCGGTGATAGTGTCAGCGCTGTTAAAACTGAGGTAAAGAGATGGTTGTGTTGAAACGATGACTGGTGGCAGTAAATTGCCGGTAAAACTTCCAAGAAGTGGCGCTAAATAGTTTTCGCCATCGTAAATAAAAAGGGAATCATTCTCAGTGGCGAGATCGAACATCGAAAAATCAAGCCTTAGGTTGGTCATCTCAGGATCATCCGGTTTGATCAGCCACGAACAGGAAGTTTCGCTCTGGTAGTTCAGGGGGCCGCTGCCATCAGACAGGCTTCCTTCAGAAGCGCTTAACAGCTTGCCTTCCTGGCAATGCGCAGGGTATTCAAACAGTGTAGTATCAGGGTAAATGTTGAAGATGCCTCCCTGGTTTTGCGAAAGATCGATGCCGCCGGGTATCAGCTCATCAATGTAATAATAGCCATTATGGTTTCCCGACCATCCCCAGTTAAAATGAAAATAAACGGAATCCTGGAAACCATCGCAAATGTAAGCGTGACCGACATACCCGCTGCTGCTGAAATACAAAACCGGTTGGTTGTTCTCCAGATGGCTGGTCAGCATTTGCCGCCAGGCCTCATAACCACCATTTGATTGCCTGAGCATCAGTTGCGCATTGGGCAGGTAATTAAAATAGTCTGAAAGGGCTGGGGCAATATCAGAGACATTAGCTCCGGATGATGAGGGCGAAAACTTCATATTTACCGCAACAGCACAGTGATAGCTCAGTTCGGCGACAGCAGTGTTGTAAGTAAAACACTCGTCTGTCATTTCATTCCATTGATAAAATGTATTGCCAAAGTCAGCGAATTGTAGTCCGTAGGTTCCATTATTATAGGGTGGGATGTACGAGTGGCTGCCGTTGCCCTGGTAAGGGAACCGGTAATAAAACATCAGCTGAGCCATTGCAGTTGCCACACATCCGACCGGAACATGGTCATCGTAACCGCCAGGATCAGCAGGACACAGTGCATTATAGAACTTTCCCTGGTTCCATTTCACAGTTAAAAGCGGAGCAACACCTTTTGTATCTTTTATTTCAAACCCTTTAAGGTAATGTTCCCATAATCCGGACGTCTCACCGGTTAAATTTTCGGGATTTGCCATTCCCTTTTTTATCTGTACTTCATACCAATCCAACCAAACAGCACAATTTTCAGGTACACTATTCAAGTCAAATTCTCCTATAGGCGACCAGGCCAGCACCGGGATAAACCGCTTGTCTGGACTTGTGATTACAAATCCCCCCTGCCCGAAATTAAAAATATGGTACAGCGGTTTACCATGTTCGATTTTGGCAAAATGTCTTGTAATGACTGCATCCTTTACCTGAGGGTTTACTCCCAGGGATTTTTGGGTAAAAAAGTTTTTGGCCAATTTTGCTGCTTCATCGGCAGAAACCTGTCCCGAAAGTATTTCGGTAAAAAAGAGGAGAGAAATGACGATACTAAATAGTAAAATCAACCTGGCCATGATCAGAAAATTTTTTCAAGCCAAAGGTCATATTTTAATATGATTGAGGAAAATTAATTCAGTATTCGGCAGTAAAAATTAAGGGATTGGAACTTTCAGACATCCAGTTTAAAGATGTCCTTTGAAAGAATTTAAATATTGCTTGCTGCAGTAGAAAAAGCATTTGATGTGGCAGAAACCTCATTAAAAAGGCCCCCAATTTCGGATTGAACGCGCTTTTCAGCCAGTTTACAATAATCCGCATTGTTATCAATCAGGAGGCAGTTTCTGTTATTTGCAAGTGCGGCAATTCCAGTTGAACCACTTCCACCAAAAGGATCAATAATTAAATGATTCTCTCGCGATAGCAATTTAATAAAAAATGCAGGGAGTTCTACAGGAAAAACAGCTGGATGACCTTTGTTTTTACCAACAAGAGGTATTGAGAGAACATTGGAAGGTAATACTTCTTTTTTCCCAATCCATTTTGAGATGTCACGACCAAACCCACTTGAGTTAACTGAATTATGACGTGAAAGATCATTTTCACCAAGCTTTTGAAGCCGTTTGTTAACCCAATCACCAACCGGCACTGAGACACCCCATTGATCAATGTAAGGTGTTTTTATTTTCGCAAGATGGAAACAGTACTCCCAGCCATCCCTTAGGCGTGTTGGCCAAAATCCCGGCATTGCATTAGTTTTATGCCAGATATAGTCGTCAATACACAGCCAACCTTTTTCAGCTAAGAGGTCAATTGTTTTCCAAACATAACGATGTTTGACGCCATCCACTACTTTGTCTTTTATATTGATAACAAGGCTTCCATCCTCTTTGAGGGAATTCCAGAAAACATCATGAAAAGTTAAAAACCACTCCGCAAAATCATCCGGATTGATGCTGTCGTAATGCTTTTTCCTTGCATCAGCGTAAGGTGGTGATGTCACAATCAAATCTGCTTTCCCTTTGAAGTCATTCAATACTTCTCTACTATCCCCAAAGATAATCGTGCATTTATTTGTTCCAGTATGTAGTGAATTGTTATTCAATGATGTAGTTTAAAAATTTTTGCGTATCAATTTTATTATCTGCAGTTATCAAATTCATTTGGGATAGCTCTTGTCTTAGTAAAAAGGAGCATTCTTTTTTGAAGGCTAAAGTCATAAAAGGAAGATAATTAGATACTCTCCGGATACTTCTTGTGTAAATTTCAAGAGCGCTGTGACCTGCAATGAATGGAAATAAGAATCCAGGCCCCCAAAACTCGCAGTTCAGAGAGTAAGTCCCTCCAGAGCTTGTAGATCTGACCGTTCGGTCATCATAACCTCTTAATTTCCCTTTTGGTGGAGTAGCTATTCCAATAACACACAAGTAAGGGCTGTTCAAATTTTTTTCAGCCTTTGCTTCATTTTCAAGTCTTCTGATTACCCCTCCAACATCTTGCCCTCCAACTGTATCTTTTGATTTTTTTACCGAAATATACAATCGTATTCCTCTTTCAAATCCTGGAGTATCAATATCTGCAACGATATCCCCTTCACGGGAAGCATCGAATACCGGCCAGCTGTTCCTCATCAATTCGAGGATGAGAAATTGATAAAATATGCCGATTGTCATGCGATGTCGCTGCATTTCATAGCTTACAGCATCCAATTCAAATATGTCTTCCACATCAAGCAGGCTTAAAAAATATGGGCTCAATATGGGATCACTTCTCTCTTTTAAATGCTTTAATGTTTGATTAACCAAAGTTTTTGGATCAGCGTCAATTGTCTTTAATTCTCCTTTTTTGTTCTTTAAACATCGTTGGAATGCATTGTCAATAGAAGACTCCAAGACAGTGTCAGACAATTTAGGGTGCTTTTGTGGAAATAGGTAATTTGCAGCAAGCAAACTTGTTCCTTCACGTGGATAAGGTTGTAATTGGAGTTTAAGTTTTGGAGTTGCAGCCATGACAATCAAATAATTGGTCGTGAATATTGCTGCAAATTTAATCAAAGAATCGAAATGATCTTAATTTAAATCCTTAAAAAGGATCTCAAAAAACTAGAGAACAAACTCCTTTCCAACAATCACCTTCAGCGCCCGGGGCAGGATGTTGACATCAAAAGGCGCCTGCCCGAGACTTTCTCCGTCAGCCTCCATCATAAATCCGTTCTTCCGGCTTGTGATTTTTACATTTCTGGCCGTGAAGGTGGCCACTTTGGGATGCTTGATAAACCGGCCGGTATATAGGTTGCGAAGTTGGGCCAACACCGTTCCCAACCCGATTTTTTTAATGATCGTGATGTCGAGCAGACCGTCGTCGGGGATGGCGTTTGGCAATTGCATCATTCCACCGCCATTGTATTTGCAAATTCCCACACTCATGCTGAATGTGTGGAAATTGAATTTTTTATCGTCAAGTTCCACCTGGATGATACGGGATTCATACTGAAAAAGGCTGGTGAAAAGGTTAACAAAATAGGAGAGGACATTCCCTCTGCCGGCGGCTTTTTGCCGGTTGGTTTTTTGTGCTACCAAGGCATCAAAGCCCATCCCGGCAATATTGATGAAATAGCGCGTTTCAGGTTTTTCACCATTAAAGTAGGAAATTTTACCGACATCCTGCAGAAATGTTTTTCCTTCGGCAATCGTATTGATGGCCGGTTTATAGTTTTTCGGGATATTGAACATGCGCCCCCAGTCATTCCCGGTTCCAACTGGAATCAATCCCAGCAAATACTCAGCGGCATTATATCCTTCAAAGTTTATCATTGCATTGGCAACTTCATTCAAGGTACCGTCGCCGCCAATGGCAATGAATTTTTTATAGCCTTTCAGCAAAGCTTTTCCGGTAAGTTCAATGGCGTGCAGGGGGCCTTCAGTCATCGCAAAATCAAAAGCTAATCCTTGGTTAGCCATCAATTTTTTAATTTCAGGCCAGTCCCTTTTAATTTTGCGATTGCCGGCGTTTGGGTTGACAACGACAAACCACTTGTCCAACTCCTTTGCTTTTTGTTCCATGATCTATTATTTGAAAGTCGTTTTAGGTGAAAATCGGGTCTTTTTCATTTCGGCCAAGCAGAAACCAGGTGGTGAAAAATGCCCAGAAAGTAACCCCTGCCTGTGTATCAAGTGTGTCGCCGGTGATCATCGAAAGCGATGCGATGCAAAAGAACACAAAATAGAAATAGTCGTTAAACATCTTCAGCTTAATTCCGGGGTAAGTTAATGCAAAAATAAACCACAGCAATCCAAATAGTCCCAATGTGGCAAATACAGTGAGGTATTGGTTGTGCGTTCGCCACCATTGTTCCGGCGGTAATTGGCTTTTCATTTTTGGATACATCTCCTTGAATGCACGGTCAATATCCCCGGTTCCAACGCCAAAAAGTAAGTTTTCGCTAATGATTTTTGTTCCTGCACGCCAGAACTCAAGCCTTTGTGTCACTGAGTTGTCCTTTAGATGGCCCGTTTGATGGTAGGTTTCAATTTCCCAGATCACCGTTTTTATTCGCTTGCTAAGGCTTGATTCTTTCAACTGATCAACATTTGCGATTCCCCGTTCAATGGCCTGTACATCTTCATTGGTGAGCGCCTTCACACCGTCGGCATCTTTTCTCAATCCTTTTGACGTAAGGTATCGTATCAGGGTGAACCGAACCGGATTACCCTTCTGATCAAGCGTATCAAAATGTACCCGGCTGCGCGCATTCCAACCGGCTTTTAGTTCATCAATCTCAAGATACTGCCCTACCCAATGCCCATTCTCAACGCCGAAAAGCGCACTGTCATGATAATACGGATTCCCGCTGCTGGTAAATTTATCCAGGTTTTCGTGATAGAAAGGCTCTTTAGGAACCACCTGGTGATAAAGCGATTGCAAAAAAATAAACACCGAGACCGGAATTGCAATCATGATGATCAACGAGGTCAGCTTCAGAGAAAACTGGCGAATGTGGAAAACAGCCAGTAAAAGTAAAATCAGTGATGTGATCAGAACTACCCCCAAACCGGTAATGGACTCCATTAACACCAGGAAAATGAGTAGCCATATCGAAAATACCAGCATCACCCAGCGAATAAACCCATGGATTTGTTCTTTTTGAAAAAACAGGAAAATACCGGCAAACAGAGCAAAACTAAGGTTTAATGCAAACCGGATATGAGAAATGAAAACTGAAATGTTACGAATTTCAAACACATCGCTGGTCAGAAGTTTTCCGATGCTAAAGAGGGATCCAAATACATTGGCGCCGACAAAAAGTGAGATGAGGTAAAAGAAAGTCTGCCGGTTCAATTTTGGAGAAGTGGCAATGATAACCGGAATCGCCAAAAGGGGGAGTTTAATTCGGAGGTCTTTAAAAGCATAGGCAAAATCGGAAGTCCACAAAAGGCCGATCACATGAATAAAGAAGATCGATGCAACTGCCAAAGCAGGCTTGTTGGAAAAGAACTGACGAAATTTCCCGATCACCTGCCGGTCGAGCAGCCAGTTGAAAATGAGGATGAACTGCGCAATGCTCATCAGGAACTTGGATGTTGGAAGTGAAACCAGCATTAACGCCAATCCAAAAACATAAATATTTGTACGGCTTAACCAGCCCGGTAATTTCATGCTGTCGATTTTAAACCAAAATGTTGATTAATCTCACTTTATTGCAAAAAAACTATTTTTACCGCAATGTAAGTATCTGAAGTGATGAAAAAGAGGGAAAACTCTTTCGGCAATTTTTGGAAAGCGTTGAAAAAAGGCATTCGCATCCTGGTGATGATAACCGGTATTTTTTCGCTTGTGATGGTTGCGCTGAGCTTCACTCCTTTGCCTTACAATGTGCACTACTGGCTTGGGACGCATGATGCCAAACTAGATTGCAAGCCCGATTACATTGTGGTGATGGGCGCCGGTGGGATGCCGGGCCCCGGAGGGCTGATGCGCAGTCATTTCGCCGCCGAAGCGGCATCTCTTTACCCCGATTCAAAAATTATCATTGCCCTGCCCTTTGACACCAGTAACTTTATTAACAGCGACGCTTACCGTATGTTTCGATCAATTGCCGGTTCTAACATTGATTCTGCGCGCTTTTTATTCGAAACCAACGGAACCAATACTTACACCCAGGCCTGCGAAATAAACCACATGCTGGAAAATACTGAAGATAAGGCCTTGTTGATTGTTTCATCACCCGAGCACATACGCCGGTGTATACTGACTTTTAGGAAATGTGGATTTCAGCAGGTTGGCGGATTGCCCACCTTCGAAGCGGCTTTCAGTGATGATCTGTTGCTCACGGAGAAGGAACGTAAGAAGAGAATACAGGAAATCGGCAGGAGTGTAAGTGTAAGGTATGACATGTGGAACTACCTTATTCTCGAAATTGCCGTGATCCGGGAGTTTACGGCTCTTGGTTACTATAAGTTGAAAGGCTATATTTAAGTCAATATCTGCTGCCTTAATGGTATGTAATCCGGTTGACAAAATTGATTTTGATACGTTGAAATTTTAGAACAAATTAATCTGAAATGAAAAAGATTTACTTTAGATTTAGCGTAATGATATTGATGGCAATCTTTTGCCTGAGCGCGTTTGCAGCAAAATCGCAGGATTTTCTGCTTACTTCTCCAAATGGAAATTTGGAAATGAAAGTTTCGGTAAACAAAGGAATTTCGTGGAGCCTCCTTCTCAACCGTGAGGTGGTAATCGCTGAAGCCAAAATTGATATGGATTTTGGCAACGGGCAGCTGGCAGGCAGCGGAGAAATCATTAGTCACCAACTCATAGAAAAAAAATCCATTATCAAACCGGAGGTACCATACAAGGATGCTGAAATTACAGATCACTTCAACGAATTGACATTAGCGTTTAACAACGGGATTAAATTGCATTTCAGGACTTACAAAGATGGGGTTGCTTACTGTTTTGAGGACGATGACGTAAACAGGAAGTTTGTGTTCGATGAACAGCTGCATCTGAATTTTCCGGAAGGCGCCTTCACCTATTTTCCTGAAGAAAAGTCGATGTATTCGCACAACGAGCGTATTTATACACATGCTGCTTTAAAGGATATTGCTGAAGGATGTTTCTGCAGCCTGCCGGTGATGTTCGAAACTGCTGCCGGTGCAAAGGTCGTCCTTACTGAAACAGCGCTGCACGATTACCCTAATATGTTTCTGAAAATGATTGCTAACGAGCAGTTCAGGGCTATTTTCCCAAAGTTTGTTTTAGAAGCCATTCCGAACGTCGAAAGAGGGCCAGACAGGAACCAGATCATTACGAGAGAAGCAGATTATATCGCTGAGATGGCTGGTGCACGGAGCTACCCCTGGAGAGTGTTTATCGTCAGCAATGATGATCGTGAATTCATCAAAAGCAGCCTTGCCTATCAACTGGCTGAACCCTCAGTACTTGAAAATACATCGTGGATCAAACCCGGGAAAGTTGCCTGGGACTGGTACAATGCCAACAACATTTTCGGGGTCGATTTCCGCTCCGGATTAAATACCGACACCTATAACTATTACATCGATTTTGCGGCTGCCAACGGTGTCGAGTATGTGATCTTTGATGAAGGCTGGACAAAAAGCACAACAGAGATTCTCGACTTCAACCCCGAAATGGATGTTAAAGGATTGATCAACCATGCTTCGGGAAAGGGTGTTGGGATTATCCTTTGGGTTTTATGGAAACCCCTCAGTGAAAACCCCGATGAAATCCTGGAGACCTATAAATCGTGGGGCGCCAAAGGAATAAAGGTGGATTTTATGCAGCGTTCCGACCAGGCGATGGTCACTTCTTATGAATCCATTGCTGCAAAGGCAGCCCAACTGGAACTGCTGGTTAATTTTCACGGGGCTTTCAAGCCGGGCGGACTTCAGCGAAAGTATCCCAATGTGTTGAATTTTGAAGGGGTTAAAGGAGGTGAAAACAATAAATGGTCAGATATCATCACTCCCGACCACAACCTAACCATACCTTTTATCCGCATGGCTGCCGGACCCATGGACTATACTCCCGGTTCGATGATTAACGCAAATAAAGCCAATTATGCCATCAGTTGGGAGCGCCCCATTAGCCTGGGCACGCGTTGCCACCAGGTAGCCATGTTCGTGATTTATGAAGCGCCATTGCAGATGATGTGCGAGTCACCTTCGGTTTACCTGCAAGAGCAGGAGTGCACAGATTTCATCTCACAAATTCCCACAACATGGGATGAAACCATAGTGCTAAAGGCAAAAGTTGCTGATTATCTTATACTGGCCCGCCGAAAAGGCAACGACTGGTATATCGCCGGAATGACAGACTGGACTCCGCGGACATTTGAAATCCCTCTCTATTTCCTCACCGGAACTTATGAAGCAACACTGCTCACTGACGGAATAAATGCCGACCGCTTTGCACAGGACTATAAACTTACAAAACAAAACCTGACTTTATCCGATACAGTTACAATCAATATGAAACCGGGCGGTGGTTTTGCAGCGATTCTGAGGGGGGTAGAATAAAAATCTACCTGGGTTGATTCAAAGAATGAATTCGTAAACCTATCACCATAATGGCTCTTTAAAGTAAAAGATTTGCCTTGAGCAGGACTCTTATTAACTTTTTACAGGTTGATCAGTATTTTATTCCAGATAATCCGACAGTTTTTGTGTGTCAAGATAATCTTTGAACCCGTGTGTCATGGTTGTAATGATGTTGCTAAAAATACATTTGTCGAATGGACAAATGGGATTGTCCATCGGGCATTTTGTGATAGCAATTTTCCCTTCGATGGCTTCATAAACCTGAAGTAGTGAAATCTGATCTGCAGGTCTCTTAAGTCTGAAACCGCCATGAGGTCCACGGTTTGAATCAAGAAAATCATCTTTTGCCAGCCTCTGTAAAACTTTGGCCACATGATGTTTTGATGCGCCTGTCTGCTCGGCGATTTTTACTACATTTAAGTTATTTTCGGATTTTGCAATCAATATCATGCTATGGATCGCGATGGAGCCTGCTTCGGAGAGAGAGAAAATTTTCGACATTTCTTTTGTTTTTGTGAGTTGGCAAAAAAGATCACCTGCAAAGATAGAAGTGTTATTGAGAAATTCAGTATTTAATCTCTAATTTATATTTATTCCAAATCTGCTTAAATGCTCCAAATACAGGCCAAATCATTAAATGGTTTAAAAACGATAGGCAGCATTACGTAATGATTTGACATTATTGACAGGATCAGGAGGGGATAGATGCCCGGCAAGGAATTTATAGATTTTCACACGAATCTCGATGGCAATTTTTGTGTCCATCCTGTCGAATGAATGACCACCAGGTACATTTTGAAAGATTTCATATTCAAACTTTTTGCCTTCAGCTTTGAGCAATTTGATGAGATGCTCCACTTCAAGCACATTCACATCGGCATCGTTGGTGTTGGTGTGGATAAGCAAGGGAGTATTTTTCATTTTATGTACATTCCAGGCTGGAGAGCGACGCCGGTATTCGCTCACGTTTTCATCAGCTGGTTGCCCGATATGGTAGTCAGCAGAAAACAAGTCGCGATACTCCTGATTTTTATAACCCATACGGGCAATGATATCACTGACCGGTACACCGGCAAAAGCTGCCTGGTAATCGTCGGGATGGTCGAAAATGTTCATCAGTGCAATCAGACCTCCATGGCTCCAGCCGATGATTCCCACCCGATTTTTATCCACAATGTCGAAATTCTCGATCATGTAGTCGCGGCTCGCCTTCACGTCTTCAACCTCCAGCCCGCCGTAGTCAATACTTTCGTGAAAACTTTTACCATAACCGGTACTACCCCGGTATTCGGCAGCAACGATGATGTAGCCCTGAACAACCAATTCGCGAACGATATGGGTATAATAAGTAGAAAAATCGGAATGTACACCACCGTGAGGCAACACAATCAACGGGTATTTTTTTTCCGGGTCAGCGGTGCGGGGGATGAAAACGTAACTCCAGAAGTTAACCGGATTACCTGCGCCCTGGGCAGTGGGATTAAGCTCTTTCCATTTTGGTGGACCATAGATATAAACTTTATCAACATAAGCCACATCACCCACTTTTTGGTACCAGAGCACATCGTCAATATTTTTGTTAACGACGTCAAATTGAAAACTCAACTGTTGGATTTGTTGATCCAATTTTTCAATCTGAGATTTCAATTCTTCTGCTGACTGCGCCTTGGCAAACGAAATGCAGAGCAGGCAAACCATCATCGTAGCTAGAATTCTTGTGGTGAATTTCATTGGTTTAATTTTTTTGTTTCGTCAAAAATACAAAAACCAATTTAAGTCGAACGAAGTGGAATAAATTAGTAGGTGGCTTAAAACCTTCGTTGCTGCGGCTGTTTCAGAAACTCATTTACCCTGTCGAAAGCTATTCTGAACCAAACCGTGTAATTTTCAGGATGTGAATTCATGTCGGCTTCGATGGCTTTCATACTCATCCATTTCCATGTGTGCACTTCTTCGGGGTTGATTTCGGGCGCCTGATTGTATCTTCCGAAAAGTACATGGTCAAATTCATGTTCGGTGAGGCCTTTATCGAGTTTGGCTTTGTAGATGAAATCGAAAATCTTCTCCAGATCACAATCGAATCCCATCTCTTCCACTAACCGCCGGTGACCTGCATCGAGCAATTGTTCATTGGGACGGGGATGGCTGCAACAGGTGTTCGTCCAGAGGCCTGGCGAGTGGTATTTTTTGAGTGCTCGTTGCTGGAGCATCAGTTCGTCATTTTGGTTAAAAACAAAAACAGAAAATGCCCGGTGCAAAACCGCTTTTTCGTGAGCTTCCATTTTCTCCATTTCTCCGATTGGGTTGTCGTGCTGATCTACCAATATGACTTTTTCCATTTTCTATTTAATTTTTATCCCGGTAAACGGCATTTCCACTGATCAGTTTTTCGATCATTTCCACTTCTCTTTTGTCCAGTTCCCCTGAGTTTTTCATAAATGCGGCTACCCTGAGCCAGAATTTTCGACCGGAAACATCGCCCAGCAGTGCCGGAAGTTGTTCAATTATTAATGCTTTATCCTCTTTGATATTGTCATAAAACAGGAAACCCGGTATATTTGCCTGGGTTGCAAACCGCATGAATCTGACTTCGGGATCTTTTGGAGCTTTAATAACGGCTGCTTCAATATTTTTCTTTCCGCGGTTAAAATATTCGATTTTGTTGTAAGGCCCGCTGGCACACTCAGCCGAGGCGGCTTCGGCAGTTCCGGCATAAGCCTGGTGAACGGCAGAAGCATACTTTTCACTTTTAATGCGCTCGAAAAACTTCATTTGTCCGCACTTCTCATCTTTCATGGCAAAGAATCCGTCTCGAAGCTGGTCATGTGAAAACTGACCGAAAGCTGCATGAAAAGAAAAGAGTAAAATACCTGCTATTATTGAAAATGGTCTGATCATATCCGGTTGAGTTTGTCTTTTAAAAAAGCGTTAAAAAGAAGGATATATTTCATTCCATCCGGGATGCGGACACGTACCCGCAACAATCGTTCAGCGGGATATTTGCTGATTTTTTTGAACAAAGCATAGAAATAAACGTGAGCTACATACACACCAAACCTGGCGCCATCAGGAAGTTTTCGGATTCCTGCAAGTCCTGCCTGGAAATCGGCGTCTATTTCGGTTTCTATTTTTCTTTTTGTTGCTTCATCAAATTTGCTGATGTCGATGCCGGGGAAATAGGAACGCCCCAGACCATTATAATCATGACTCAAATCACGGAGAAAATTGATTTTCTGGAAAGCAGCACCGAGCCTCATTGCCGGGGGCTTAAGCTCATGATACATTTTTTCATCTCCTTCACAAAAAACCCTCAGGCACATTAGCCCAACCACCTCAGCCGAGCCAAGGATGTATTCTTCATAGCCTTTGCGGTCGTAGTTTTCTTTGTAAAGGTCCATTTCCATGCTTCGCAAGAACGTGTCAATCAACTCACGTTCGATTTTGTATTTATTTACAGCCCATTGAAAATTATTTAAAATCGGGTTCAGGCTGATTTTATCCTCGATAGCGGCATAGGTGTCGCGTTTGAAATTCGTAAGCAGTTTTTCCTTATCAAAATCGTGAAATGTGTCGACGATTTCGTCGGCAAAACGAACAAAACCATAAATAGCATAGATCGGGTCGTGGAAGCGCTTGCTGAAAAAGCGGATGCCCATCGAGAAAGAGGTGCTGTACATTACAGTCGTCATCTTGCTCGATTTTTTTGAAATCATATCAAAGAGGTCTTTCATGGCGGTTATTTTTCCAATTCAACAATCAGTTTTGAAGCAATTTGTCCGGAGATGATTGCCGGCGGCACGCCAGGACCCGGAACGGTTAATTGGCCGGCATAAACCAGATTTTGTACCTTTGAATTTTTCACCGAGGGTTTCAGAAAAGCAGTCTGGAGCAGCGTATTGGCCAATCCGTAAGCATTTCCTTTGAAAGCATTGTAATCGGCGATAAAGTCGGAGTGTGAATAGGCCCGTTTGAAAACAATGTGTTTTTCGATGTTTTCGCC
>JACZJL010000180.1 GCA_014860585.1 Bacteroidales bacterium
GGATCAATGAAGTTAATGGGATTATTAAAACAGTAATGATATGTGTTAGTCTCAAAATGTTTCTCCGCCAGCGGATCCACCACATGCCACCTCCCCAGCGTGGCATCATAAAACCTCGCCCCGTAATCGTACCAATCCAGTGTATTGCCGGCCAGTTGGTCGTCCTGGAGTTCTTTGCTGTTGTAGAGGTATTTGTTTTCTGTGGCGCTTTGGCCGCCAAAGTTTTGTTGTAGCATGGTCATACCAAACGGGTAATAGCTGGTTTGTTGCAGCAGCTCGGGCTGGCCGTGGCTGTGGGCGGCAAAGACTACACGAACGTTTCCCAAACCCGTACTGAGCGATTTGCACTGAGCTTTGTCGAAGTGAGTCGAAGTATGGTCTTTCATACTGTATTCATATTTCCAGAAAGTACTGTTGCCGGCATTTACGGGCACTATCCGCACATCACCGGCAAAGATAGTGATTAGTTGGTTATCAGAGTAGATAAAATTTCCGCAGTAATCCGTTACGCTGCCGGTGGTGATTTTCATGATGGTAACGGATTTGCGGAGCTTGGCGCCGGTGGCGATGTAGGCATACTGTATATTTTCCTTCGGCCTGAAGGTGATCTGACGAGGCAGGTTCAGGTGGTTGTAAGCAACGTTGATCATTTTCGAGGGTTCGTGGTTCATGTTGGCGGTTGGAGAGGGAGATTATGTTTTCGTTGATTATATAAAACAGGCCTTTAGCAGGAGCGGTAAAGTGCCGCTTTATGCAGAATAGAATCAACTTTTCATCTTGTCGGGGTCTTGCCTTGAGTCAAAAATGTCGGTGATGTAAATGTATTCCCCATAGACCCTGTAAATGATTTTGTAATGTCCAATGATTAAACGGCGATGGCTCTTGCCCAAATGCTCTAGCAAAGGCTCTGTTTGACCTTGATATGGATGCAAAAGCAGAGTGTCTGCTGCATCTAATATTCTATCCCTGATTTCAATCAGTTTCTCCTTAGTTACATTGGGGGCGACAAAATCTAAAACTTCCTGCAAGCTGCTGATCGCTTGTTCTGTATAGATAATTTTCATTTGCGGATTACATTGCCGGTCAATTGCTCAACTTCTGCCCGTGAAAAAACCCGATCTGATTTGATATCAAATTCCGATTTTAGCGCCCTACTCTCCAATTTTGCTTTTAAAACCTCCTCATTACGAAGTTTTTTGTAAAACTCGTTGATTGTACTATCGTTTGCAAGGTGCAAATGGTTTTTGATAAAATCTCTTTTTTCAAGTACGTTCATGATTTCCCATTAATTAATCATTTATGAAATAAACGAATAATTCATTCAAAAGTTATCTTTCATTAGTCGCCACTTCACTGGCAAAGATAGTGATTAACTGGTTATCGCTGTAAATGAAGTTACCACAGTAATCCGTTATGCTACCGCTGGTGGTTTTCATGGTGGTCAAGGTTTTGCGGAGTTTGGCGCCGGTGGCTGTGTAGGCATACTGTATGTTGTCCTTCGGCCCGAAAGTGATCTGATGAGCAGGTTCAGGTGGTTGTAAGCTATGTAAAAATAAGGATTAGAAAACCTGCGAAAGTTACTGCTGCTTTATAAAACAAAAAAAACAGAGATGTTCCGGTTTTTTAATTTATCAGTCAAGAACATAATCACTTTCAATTATAATATTTTCAAGCTGTTCCTTTGTTGAAAAATTGAAGTAGTAACAGACACCCGCTAAGCCAGAATTTATTCTAATTGTCCTTATATGATTTATTCCCGGGAAAGTTTTGGTGAAAAATTTTAAAAATACTTCTTCTTTCTTCATACCTATCCTTATTTCATAAAACAACTCGAAAGAATTATCCTTAATATCGGATTTAAAAAGTTCCAATTTTTCTGTTTCAAAATTCTCCAACAATTTAACACTAGTCTTATTATTGTTCATGCTAAATATTCTAAAGAAATTAAAAGATGAATCTATCTTTACCTTTAAATCACGTTTATCTAAATACCCATCTTTAAAATCTTTGAAATTTGCATATTCACCGAACGGATAAAATAACACATCATTAGTAGAAACAATCAATAGGGTATCTCCATTATGCTCTAACCTTATAACTTCAAACTCTTTTTTTACGTACTGCATTAAAGAATCCAGAGTTATTTGGGGCTCTTCATTAGATTGGGTTTTCAAACTATTCGATTGAGTACATCCACATAACAATATAAAAAATGCTAACAGTTTCATAATCTATTTATTGAGGCACAATTTGACCATTTACAACTTTATAATTCCCTTGTGGTAAATTTTTTATTTGTTGAATAAACGAATTATTGACAACTCTTTTTTTGTCTTGTACTGCCGATTCAGGTTGTAGTGTCAGATTAAAACTTCCTGTAGAATTGTCAGATTGATTATTTGTAGAAACAGGATTCCCATTATTATCAATTTTCCCATCAGGGGTTTCGGTTACTGGCCTATAATAACCATAAAACTCAGATTTTCGATATTTTTCAGGAGATATCGCCTCTGGATTTTCAATCGACAATTTTTTCTCCCCTCGGGCATGCGCTAGTTTTATCTTTCCATCTTCTCCAACTACAGTAACCACGCCAACATGACCGTTCCATACAGCAATATCTCCTACTTGTGGGTCGGACGAAAGAATAAACTGGTCTTTATTATCAAAATAGCTCTTTAAACTTGATGAATTCATGTGTTGGACACCATCTGTTATTTGGTCTGCACCAAGCACCCTACAAACAAATTCAGCACAGTCCATGTATTGCTTCGCTTCTGCAGTATTTGCCGTTCTCATTGAACATACTTTTTCTTGTTTGTATTCAATTCCTGTCAGGCTTCGTGCAGCTTTTACTCTATCACCTGGCCCCAGCCCATTATAATCAATAAACCTAATAGGATTATTTCCGGCATAGCAATACGGAGATTGCCATGGGAATTTTTCAGTAAGAGGGTCAATGGTGAAGAATCGTGAGCCATCTGGCCCATAAAACCTCGCCCCGTAATCGTACCAATCCAGCCTATTGCCCGCCAGTTGTTCGTCCTGGAGTTCTTTTGAGTTATAGAGGTACTTGTTTTCGGTTGTGTTCTGGCTGTAGTAGTTTTGCTGTTGTAAGGTCATTCCAAACGGGTAATAGCTGGTTTGCTGCAGTAGCTCGGGCTGGCCGTGGCTGTGGGCGGCAAAGACTACGCGTGTGTTACCAAGGTGATCCTTCATGCTGTATTCATATTTCCAGAAAGTACTGTTGCCGGCATTTACGGGGGCAACCCGCACTTCGCCCGCAAAGATAGTGATTAACTGGTTATCGGAGTAAATGAAGTTACCACAGTAATCTGTTATGCTGGCGGAGGTGGTTTTCATGGTGGTTACGGTTTTGCGGAGTTTAGCGCCGGTGGCGGTATAGGCATACTGGATGTTGTCATCCGGCCCGAAGGTGATCTGGCTTGGCAGGTTCAGGTGGTTGTAAGCAACGTTGATCATTTTTGAGGGGTCGTGGGTCATGTTGGCGTTGGCGTCGTAGAGATAGTTTCCAGAGGAGCCATGAATGTACCCCTGTGGGTTTCCGGTAATATCGTAAACCATGCTGAGTCGGTTGCTCCTGCTTGCAGTATTATGATAGCTATAGATCAAATCATCAATTTTGGTGTTTTCATGAAAACGTGTTAGTCGGGTAAAATTTCCATTTGGGTCGTAAACATATTGAGTATTAAAATAGCCGGAATTGCTGGTATAATTGCTTCCCTGTGCGTACTTTGATGCAGTCAGCCTGTTAAGTTTATCGTATTCAAAGCCATAGCCGCGCTGCATATCGCTTTTGCTGTTCCAGCGCATCTGGGCAATGTTGCCGTTGTACCTGGCAGCGACGCCAATAGCGCCCGAGCCGGTTTGTGCTTCATAGCGCAGCTCAAGCCCGAATAAATCGTAGTCAAGATTGTCTGGATTGTTGATCATGCGCAGCCAACCCCGGATGTTGTATTTGTTTTTCACCTTCTGATTAAAACTCTGGCCTGTTGCGCTTCCATGCATGTAGGTATTTACCAAATCGCCCAACTCATTGTATTCATAGGCTTTGGTTGTAACCTGCGGGTGATCGTTCATCTTTAGCTTTTCTCCGAGCATCCTCCCCTGATGGTCGTATGTGTAGTTGGTTATCAGCACAATTTCGTTGGGCGAGGCGGATGCGTTATGCATCACTGCTTCTGTTACCACCTGATCGCTGAAGTTATACGCGTAAAAAGTATTATTGCGTCCTCCCAGGTGGTTGTCTTTCACTGTGCAGATCACCCGCAGGCGGTTGTCGAAATAATTAACTGTTACAAGGTTAACGCCTGCAATGCCATCCACCCTTTCCAACGACCCGGTGGCCATTCCCCTGACGTTGGTCAGGTAATCGTCAGAAAAACCCTGGTTAGGCGGGACGGTTGGGAATTCATAACCTGCAAACAACTGCAAAAAATCGTAGTTGTCGTACCAGGTAGCAGTTTGAATGTTGTTTAAAGTAGGGACTAAAAAAAAGGGTGTACTTGAATTTGAATATCCGTAAAGTTCGCCATCCGGAGTCCAGGATTCATACAAATTGCCGCCAAAGTTTTCGAAAAAGTACCTGATGTCTTCAAGGTTGATACCGGTAATGGTTGTGATACCGCTTATTATCTGTCGGTTATGGGCATCGTAAAGGTTGTAATGCCATTTATTTTGCAGTCGCATCACCCCATCCTGCCAAAGCGCCATTCGGTCGCGTTTGTCATACACATAGTAAATCCATTCAGCGCCTGGCAATCGCTTTTCAATAAGCCGTTTGCGGGCGTCATATTTATAGTAGTAACATAATTCGGTTATGGAGGGGCCTTCGGAATCCGAAACTTTTGGCGGGACCACGCACCGCAGCAGGCCAAAATCGTCATAAATGTAAGCAGTACGGTGAATAACCCCGCTATTGCCTGCCGATTCGGTTCTTACGGTCTGCCCCATCTTATCGGTAAATGTTCGCTGGACATTGCCGTCTTCGTCAACGGTTTCATTGATGTAAAGGCTGGCGAGTGGGTAGTTAAACGGAACAAAAGCGCCGTTTACCGGCCTCCAGTGTTTAACCGCGGCAGTATTTGTTTTATAGTTGATGGCTGTTGGATGACCAATCCAGTTTTCGCCTGGTCCTGTTTCGCCTGTTATCCGGTTCAACGGCGAATTGTCGTAATGGATGGTGGAGTAGGGTTCATTGTCCGGCTCGCGGCCGGGTATCTCGCCCTGATAATAGTTGATGCACTCTGCATATGCATAGGGGTTGTATTCTCCTGAAGAAAATTCGGAAACGTAGGTCAGGTATTTTTTATCTTCACGCCCAAATTGATCGAAAGACACCGGTGTAACCAAATCTTTCATTTGGGGCGATCCTTTGGGGATCACAGTTTGCAACGGACGCCCCAGGCCGTCAAAATAGGCTATTTCCTGGGTGTGCGGCGTCTGGTTTATCTGTGAGGGATTAGTCGTGGGAGCGCGCAAAGTGGTGGTGCGGATATAGTTTTTGTTGCTGCTCGGATTTGAACCTATTGTCACATAACCGGATTCGGGTTCATAGTTGATCTGGGGAAGATTCAGGTTTGGATCAGTAAACACCCTGACACTGCTGCCACTGGTAGCGACAAAACCCGGTTTTAAAGTAACCCGTTCCCTTGCCGCAATTTCCGCCTGGCCGGTGTAAACGCTGTTGCTTTCGACATAATCAGGTTGAGCGGCCACAAAGATGGGAGAGCAAAACAAAAACACAATAGAGATCAGCCGAAGAATAGTTACTTGTCTATGTTTTTTCATGGCATTCGGTTTTATTGTTTTACAATTACACGATGTAGCATAACGCCTCCCACTTGCAGTCTGAACAGATAAATGCCGCTGTTGTAATGGCGCATATTCACAGTGTTGATTTCGCTGCCTGCGCCGGCTTGGTATGTTTTACTGTAAAGCAGAGCTCCGCCCGAATCGCAAACCTCGACGGTAAACTCACCCTTCACCGGGCTGTTAAACGACCAGTGAAGCTGGTCAGTAACCGGATTGGGAAAGATCACCAAAAACTCATTTTGCAAGGATTCCTCCTGATAATTGGTAGTCGTTTCAACTGATGCATTTTCAATAGCCCCTTGTTTAAAGTCTTCATCCTCCAAAGCGACAGTGCCGGCTGTTTCTTCTTCATCAATTAGCTTTTGTTTCTTTTCATCTTCTTTTTCGGGTTGTCCCAACTTGTAGCTGTTTATGAAAATTCCGCTTGTCTGTGCAAATGCACCTACGTAACCATCGGTTACTGCCGACAGGTTGCTGAAACCGCCTGCCAGCAGTAAATCGCCGCTGTCACCCGATGATAATGCCCTGCCGTAGCCTTCGGTACCGAAACTCAATTCATCGCTCCAGACTATCCCTGAATGGCCGTCCATCAACATCACAAAGGCGGTCCTGTTGTCCTTCGGGCTCCTAATTTCGGTATCTTCCATTGCTATTTCGCCATGGTAGTATCCCGTGAGTAGCAAATCTTCGTCATTCATCAGATTCATATCCATCAGGCGGCAATAAACGGAACTTTCCAGAGTGTTGACGGCAATAACGTTACCATCGGTGTCGAGTTTAATCAACGCTGTGCTAAGCCTCGATTTTGATTCAATCATTTTATCAGCTATGGTAATGGTTTTACCGAAATTTACGCCGGCAAAAATGTTGCCCTGCGTATCGCAAAGCAGTTCGATGCCTTCGAGGTAAGCGTCTGCTATTACAGGTATAGACCACAACTGATGTATTTCGGGACTATATTTGGCTATTACCAGGCCTTCCGACTCAAAAACATGCATCCGATTTTTGCTCCCGCTTTGCAACGTGTAACTTCCTTTTCCGGCGGCGGACATCAGGTACAGATTCCCTGACCGGTCAAAACGGGCTGCTATAGTACGGTGGTTACCTGTACCTTCGGAAGTGAAAAATTCCAGGAGGCTGCCTTCCTGCGAAAGCAGCATGTAGTAGGCTCTGTCGGCTGCAGTGCTGCAGTATTCCTTACCGTCAATCCGGATGCAACCCCTGAACATACCACCGGTAAACAAAGTGTTTCCGGGTGCAGGCGTAAGCACATCCAGCGTTGCTCTGCCAGCGAACGGCGCCAGAAAGTCCCATTGCCATTTACCCTGGCCGTCAACTGATTTTATAAACAGCGACGTTTTATCATCAGCCGTTTCCAGGTTTTCCGTCTGATTACCGGCAACTTTACCGCCAAGAAATATCAACCCGTTATCGGATACAATTTTTGCCGGCATGTCATCGCCCTTGCTGCCAAAACTTTTACTCCAAAGAACCTGGCCGGAATCATCCATTTTTGCCAAAAAAACGTCATTCATCCCTTTGCTCTGCAGCATATCAGCGCCTGATTGGACCGAGTCACTGAAAACCCCGGTTAGAAACAATGCCGGGCTAACCTGTTGCATGGCCAACACTTGCAGGTTACCACTTCCCTCGGCGCTATAGCTCCATTTAAGTTGTTGGGCTGTGGCGGTGAAGGAGAAGAGGATGAGAAGAAGTGATAATATTTGAATAAATTGTTTCATAATTTATTGATCTTTATAGTGATAATCAAATTTTTTCAGATACTGGACTTCATTATTACGGATATATTGTAAGCGATTAAAACTATCATATTCATAAAAGGTAGTAATACCTGCCGGGTTTGTCTCTGAGAATATTCCAACTAATGGTTTGTAAGTGTAAGAAGTGATCAAGGCATTCTGCATAGCTGCTCTGTTTCTCAATAAGGAGAAGATAGTCCTTAATTGAGTATCGGTTTTATTCTGTAAACTTTCAATTGAATATCCCATCGCAGTCAACTCGCTGGAAGTCTCTTCAAAAGTAGCATTCTCGATCTTGGCAATAGGTAATGTGTAATTGTAACCCCAAACATAAGTAGAAGAAAAATTCGAAGTAGGTCTTGTTTCGAGCGGGTTACCAAAAACAGGTGAATAGTTGAACTCTGACTGTTTTTTGTACCTTGGATCAATTTGCCCGAAAGTTAGCTGATATGAAGGTATAAAATCATTGAGTGGCTCAGTAATTTCAAGTTTGAAAATCTCAGCGGGTTTGATGATTTGCCCAAAGAAACCATATTTATTAAAGGCTGCATCCGTAACTTGCCCATTAACGCTTTTTATGGTTTCGATGGGATAATCTAGCATCTTTCTGTTTACCATTATAGCGAGTACATTGCTGTAGCTACTGGTGTAGTTAAAAGGGTAATAAATTTTGGTTACAATGTGTCTGTCATCACTTTGAATTTCTTCAATTTCTGCTTTTAACTCTTGCTCAACATTATAGCTATATGAGAATGTCGTAGCAATTGGATTTTGTCCATTTGGGTCAAACGTTTCGTTAACAAGTGAGGTTAAAAGACTTTTTCCAGTGTAAAGTTTATATGCTGAGATAAAGTAGAATTCTTGTGCTGAAGGATGCTCTCGATGTACCTCATTTCCATAAACAATATCTTCATTATAAAAATTATAGTAATATTTATCATTTCTAACGATAACATTATCTGAATTTTTGTAAACGACTTTATCTAATAAACCTCTTTTAAAAGAAGGAGCTGTTTTGCCTGCAGCAAAAGGATATACTGGAGCATATTGACTTACAATATAGCCAGACCTCTTAATATTAAGGGCAGTGCCTGAATAGTAACAAAAACTATAATCATAGTTAATAGTTGAGTTGAAAGAATTATAAAAATAGTCCAGCTTTTGTAGTTCATCATCTGCAATTCTTGTCTCAGTTACTTGTTGATAGTTGATATAGTCGGTATTCAATGTATGCAATAATGAATTACTTGTAGTGCTGAGTAAATAGCCTGCCGGAGTAATTATTCCTTGCTGTCCAACATTTCCAGCACCAAGAAAATAATTACCATTCCACTCTACATTACCGTTGATACAAAAGTAATAATTACGAAACAACACTTTTAAATAGCTTGGTTTATGTTCAAATATCCCAGATGAATAAGAGTATTCATGTTTACTAGCAATGTTACCTGAATCATCTTCTGTATTTATTTGTTTAATTCTCAACCCTCCGGCTGTTTTAGAGTAATTATCAAATTGATGTGCTTCATAGTAGAACTTAGTTTTTCCACCAGTGGGATATTCAATCATAAAAAGGGTATAAGTTTTCATCCAGTCTTCACTTGGCGATCTATTCCCATGTATTTGAAGGAATGGCGGTAAAACTGGATAATAAATTGAAAAACCCATTGTTGGATTCTGCATAGGGTAAAATTCATTTGTATAGTGTAATGCGATAAATTCAGTTTCCTGAAGATCACCAAACGTAACATCAGGGAATAACAGACTTGGCTTTTCTGATTCTTCTGAAGATACGGATTTATTGCAATAGCCCCAATGATCATATCCATCAAATGATGTGCGATACGGCATGCTGATGTTTGGCTGAGGGCTACCTGCATCACCATAATATGTAAACTTATATGGAGGTTCTGCCGGTATTTCATCTTTGTCAAATTTTTGAACTTCTGACAGCTTGAGACGATGATGTAAATTATTATTGGAGTAAAACTCTTGTTTTTGAACTAAGGATTCAAAATAATCATAAGAAAGTTTCCAAATCAAAAAAGGTTGAGAATTTCGTTTTATTTCTATCTTATCCAATCTTTTTGAGGCCTTTAAATCAAGCCTTTCGTTTAAGGCATGAAATACAATCTCAACATTATCCCTTTCGTAAAAAATTCTGATTAATCTTCGTGTAATATTGGTATAAGCAAATTGCTGAAAGGCATATGGATTTTGTTCTTCATCCCAATTAAAAGGAGGATTTGAATTATCTGAACAAGTATTTTGATTAAAGGACCTTTTAGTTTGGATTTGACCAGCCAATTTAGATAGAAACTTTACTGTATCATTTTCATACTCAAACAAAATTGTTCCTTTATTACTTTCAAGCTCAATTTTACTTAAAAAGAATGCTGTTGGTACATTTTGAAAAGAATTATCAGAGTAAAAGTCAGTTAATGGTAAAGTATAATTACTAGAACTATTATAAGCATATCCCCAAAATCGTTTTCCCCTTGAACTTTTTTCAACATGATTACTCTCAAAATAATACGTTCTACCATGCAAATCCTTTGCAGTAAATGATACTTCATTCTGATTTGCAATAATACTCAGGCCGTCACATGCTTTTGTAAATCTAACATTAAAATCATTGTCTATCACAAATTGCCCGGAATATCCACAAAAGTTATAATTGTAAATATCAGGTTCTGAATCTATGTATGGTCCACTGTAAATCCATTGAAGAGAATCAACTGTTGGAATATTTTTGTTTTCGATTTCGGATGTTGACCTTATTCGTAAACGGTTTCCATGGAAATCAGGTGCTCCCTTTGTACTTACACTAATTACACCACCAGCATTTAAACTCCACCCAAGGCCAACCCATGAAGCGATATCATCAACTTTGATACCTGACGAATTATAAGTTAGACTTATTGGAAGTTGGAAGTCATCTACAGTTAATGAATAAATTGGTATTTCTATCGCTGTGGTTCCTCTGTAATAACTAACCGGATGAGAACCATAGAGCCCAAGTTGATAGGGAGTGGGCGTAGGAGGTATTATATTTCTATCTGGAAGTTGATAACCCTGGGCACACAACCATTTACCAAAAAAAAGAAATAACAAAACTAATGCATAATTTAATAAACTGATTCTATGATCTATTATCATTGTCATTTTGAAGTATTGTGGGTTCTTTTCAAAATATTCCATAAGGTAGAATGATTAATTTATGAGCAATGTATTCATCTTATTCATTTTCCCGGTTTACTACATTTTCAAGGGTAGAAATCCTCTCCTCCTGCTTCAAAATGTAGAGCGTAAGCTCTTCTATCTTTTTGAGCAGCAGGGCATTCATTTCACCCAGGCTAATTCCCTCTTCGCTGATTTGTTGGGAACTTGGCACACCGGGCAGGTGGTTGTTTTCGCTGATGAAGGTTTGCAGTTCATCCAGTCTCATCAGTGGATAGTCGTTCTCAAAAACATAATCGGGCCATGTATCCATTAACTCGACAACAACTTCCTCGGCTCGGACATGCCCTTTCACAGCGAGTTTGTATTCGCCGGGGTCGGAAGTGCCAATGGCTACCTGTCCTGCGTAATGGATTTGATCACCGTTGATTGTCCATGGATTTTGAATATTTACAAGCTGATTGTTAATGAAGAGGTTCCCGGTTAAATTAATGTCACCATTTACTTCCAGCTTTTTAGCAGGGTTGGGAATTCCAATACCGACATTCCCGCTATAAATCCCATTCCTTCCGGTGTAATCTCTGCTTGAATTAATTACCGTGTATTGATTAACTTTGTACCCTGACGATGTGATGGCAAAACCGCTTACAGTAAGTCCTTCACTTGCAATCGCTACCTTTTGGGTGCCGCCGATTGAAAAGGCCAAACTGTTAGTGCCGAACTTGAACATACCTGTATTATTATTATCTGAAAACGAATATGCCGGAGCAGTAGCCGAGCCGTTTACACTTCGGATGGTTCCGTTTTGAAATGTAAAATGTGTTTCTTTCTGTGTATTAAATGTCAAATTTTGCCCATTTCTTGCCTGTATAAAATGTTCATTTGTGAATAGCAAGCGGGAATACTTCAACGTTCCTGTCGCTTCAAGATACATAGTAGCATCATCTTCCGCATCAGCACGGATATGCAATTTAGCCTGAGGGTCTGTGACATTGCCGATACCGATGCGGCCGGTGCGGTTAACATTAGGTGATTCACTAACGAAAAGCGTGGGAATATTACTTTTAAAACCAACAGCAAGGCTATTCTTAACATTATGCTCCAACGGGATTGTAATTGATCTGCCTAGACCCAAAACGTATGCACCTTCAGCTAAAGATTTAGTATAATTTCCAATAGCAAATCCATTGCCAGACATTGATTGTGCAGTATTGCCTATGGCAAAATTATCTGTCTTATCAGCTATAGAATTTGATCCAATTACATAAGAATGAAGTCCATTGGACTGTGAGTAGCTGCCAAAAATGTATGAATGGCTCCTACTCGCCGTTGAGCTAGTTCCGATTACAACAGTATTGTTTTGGGATGTGGTGTTATAGTTGCCGAGGATGGTTTGTTGCCACCAATTACTGCTGTAGTTGTTGTTAAAACCTACCGTTACATTGCTTTGAGTGCTATCGCATGAAATACATTGTGAAAGCAGAGATTGGGAATTAATACTTAAGGCTATTATCGTCATAGCCAGTAGACGGTTTGATTTACTGTTTTTCATTGATATTTCTTTTTATTGTGATTTGATAAGTTTACCTGTTTCAACTGCGCCTGATGTGTAACGCAATTCATAAAGATAGCTGCCCGGTGACAGTTTACCAGTTTGGATATGCCCGCTGGTACTATGAATAGTGGTGGAAAACATTTCCTTTCCCGTAATATCAAACAACCGGAATTGAGAACCTGTTTGCAGGGATTGATAATGAAGTCCCTCTGAAAAAGGGTTGGGCCAAAATGCCGTTTTCTTTAAGGGAATTATCTCCTTGTTTGTGCCCACAAGTATGCCCTCTTTGTTGAGTTTCAGAAACACGGGGTCATAAACCTGGGTGTAGTGGTTAAACCTGGCTGCACAAATAAAACTACCACCATCCTTTGTTGCAAGAATGTAATGGGTTTCATAGTAATAGTCGCCTCCAATAAAATGCAGGTAGCGTGGTTGTAGCTGGGCATCGTTTTGTCCGGTCATGATCCAGCTAACACGCCCTGGTGGGGGCTTTCCAATGCACTGGTGCTTCCACCCTGCAAAAAAAACAGTGTCGGGATGCCTAAAGTCAATATTCCGACTGGTACCTGTCTTATCCAGTGTGTCGTAAGCGCCAAAATAATTTGAGTGGATCACATTTAGCATGCTATCATAAGATATAATCCACATATCCCGGTCGTGAGAACCGGCATAATCTGGCCTGAGTTCCGAAGCTGAAAGCAGAAAAGTACTGTCGGTATGCCAAAGTACGGTGGTATACCAATCTCCGTAAGGCCGAATGCTGCTGCTGATAAACTGAGGGGTGGTATCGAATACAAGTCTGGACGGCCAATTACTTCCACCTGAATACATAGGGGAAAAAGCCCATATCCTGGTTGAGTCCTTATTGAGTAAATAATCTGAGGAACCATGGGTTTTTTGGTCATGCAGGTAATAATTCACCAAATTGCCAAGAGTGTCGTACCATGTTAATTGATGATAAACAAGAGGTGCGGGCCAGTCAGGTGCTGGCTCTATAGCCAGCAGATACTTATTGTTCAGATGAAATACCCTGCGTATACCAACAGTCCAATAGCTAGTCATATCATGATACTTAACCCAAACTTTATTAAGATTACAATCTATTCTTACCAAAATAAGGTGTAATTCTCCGGAATCCGAAGTTATAGCATTGCCGGCCAGCAGATAGCCCCCATTATAAGCTCGCTCTATCAAATAAAAGTCAAATAGTGTGTCGCCAAAAGTGTAATGGTAAGTAGTGGTATCACCCAGTGGATTGAATCTGAGCAGATATGATCTGGTGGGAGAGTTGGGGGCATAATCAACCCCCGTTCTCTCACTTACAATAGCTATTAAATCCCCATTTTCAGCTTCAATGGCTATTCTTGAGCTTTTCCTTACCGGATATTCCAATACAAACTCAAATGTATTCTGTGCAGGAAGAGAGCCTTGATAAAGTACTAATAAGCATATGAACAATAATATGTGTGTTGCTCGTTTCATCTTTCAGGTGGTGTAATGGGCACAGTGCAAGCTAAGTGTCTTTGTCTGAAATAGAAGGTGGGCACATGCCAGATATTTCGACCGTTTGGGTTTTGATCCTCGCTTTTAATCAATGACCCGGCAAATTTTTTATTTCCGGTGTTTTGTGACGAGTTCACCCAGGTATTTATGAAGCCTTTTTTATGATCATAATAGAACTGCATTTCATGTATACCGGAGTTGTTATAGTTGTATTCCAGGCATTCTGTCCAGTTATCGAATGGAGCAACTGCCTCAGAGGCTGCAAAGATTTTGTAATCCAGGTAATTCACCAAAGTGCTGTTGAGTGGATGATCCAAATAATTCACGATCATTGAGTCAGTCGCACCGTAAAAATACCAGCGGCAGTTGATTGGATCTGTATTATAATGTTGGTAAAGTAGGGCTTCAAATACTTCAGGTGCGTTAGTGCCAACTAGATTTCCAAAGCAGCCCCAAGGTGTAAAATCTTCAAAACTGTATGCTTCCTGATCCCCAAAATCCCCACTATGCTCCAACGTTCCCGTTCCTGTAACAGTAATAATTCGCAAGCTACGGTTGTTGTCGGGAAGTGAGCCCATATCCTCTACCATGGCCATAAGAAACTGTTTTTCATCCTCCTCAATTTCATAGTACCTGTCGCTGATGCCGAACAAAGTAGAATCGTAGGCTTCGAAAACCTCAGCGTACATGGCTTCATAGCTGCCAAGTACATTCATTTCAACAAATACCGTGTCCCAATGAAATCTGGCACACGGATAATTGGCCTTGGCATAGTAATAATTCAGCGTGGCGTCAATGTACCAGATGGCCGAGTCAATTAAGATGCTTTCGTTGCTTTTCAGGAAAACACCTTTTTTATACTCATCCATCTTTTGTGAAAAACCCGTAATCAGTACTGCCGGGTCGAATTCGGTTTCCGGCATTTGCACCTGATCCTTGTGGTTGTCTTTACTACACCCCACTCCGATCACGATCAGCAATCCCATGATCGCTGCGATTGATTGAAGAAATGTAAATTTTTTCATGATTATAAAATTTTAGGTTTAGGAAATTAATAGTGGAAAACCGGTGCTAAGATAAGTCAGAATTGTCGAAAAACCTAATTTTTTAACGAAATAATTTCACACCTAACCACCTCTTAAATCCTCAATTGTAGTATTTTACAAATTTTGACTTTCAGAATTTACAAAGGATTTAGCCCAATTAAATGGCAAATTGTGATATTTTTTGGGTTTAAAAAGGCGATTGAAATTTAGAAATGTTTTAAATAAAAACTGTCGGATTTTACACTTTTAAGTTGAATTCGCCAAAATTTTCAGGGCATTTTTACCATTCATTAATCCAAAATCTGAATTGCTAAAATAACCCGCTACAGTAGTCAGTTGCCATGCCAGCAATGGTTTTCATGGTAGTTTCGGTTTTGCGGAGCTATGAAGTACAGTTTTTAGTTAATCCGGAAATTCTCCCGATTGAGGCTTCACTCTTTTACTCAGACTTCTATCGGCTCGGTGATCGCTTTGGAGTTATTGCGTGGTGAGTTCACCAGGTCGGAAATGCGAAAGGCGCTCATTTCCTTCGCCGGAAAAGGCCTGAGCAGGCCGAGCAATTCCTCCTGATCGGTTGATTGGAGCCATGTTTTCTCATCCTGCCTGTTGAGGATCACAGGCATGCGGTTATGAATTTCAGCCATTAATTCGTTTGGCGAAGTAGTAATGACAGAGAATGAATGAATGATTTCTCCTTCGGGATTTTTCCATTGTTCCCAAATGCCAGCCATCGAGAAAACCGGTTGGGTAGTTAAAAAAATGCGGTAAGGGATTTTCCCTTTTTTGGCTTCCGGCGTTTTCCATTCATAAAAGGCATCGGCAGGTACAAGGCACCGGCGACGTTTGAACGCATTTTTGAAGGAGGCTTTTTCTGTAATTGTTTCACTCCGGGCATTGATCAGTTTGTTGCCAATTGCAATATCTTTTGCCCAAAAAGGGATTAACCCCCACCGGAACAGGCTGATCTGACCGGGTTTTTCATCGGTTATTACAGGGAGTAATTGAGTAGGTGCACAATTATAGTTGGGTGTTAATTCACCGTCTTTAATTGTGATATCATAATGCTGATTCACTATTTTAAGATCGGGGGCAAAGGAATACCTTCCGCACATAATTTATCAGGTTAAGTTTGATTTAAAACGTCAGCATGTTGTGATTAAGTCTAATTACCATATCAAGATGCTCAGGATCAATCATTGTTTGATTGTGTCAGATGAACATCCATGTAATCGCTTTGTTAAAGTGACCAAATAACTAATTTTGCAGCAAATTTAAAAAACGAATCAATGGAAAGTCTGGTAATAAATGAAAATATGAAATACAAGGTAAGGGATATCAGCCTGGCAGAGTGGGGGAGGAAAGAGATAGAAATTGCAGAGAAGGAGATGCCCGGCCTGATGACCATCAGGCGGAAATACGCCAAAGAGAAACCATTGAAAGGGGTTCGCATCAGCGGTTCACTGCATATGACCGTGCAAACTGCTGTACTGATCGAAACGCTGACTGAACTTGGCGCCGATGTGCGCTGGGCAAGTTGCAACATATTTTCAACCCAGGACCATGCTGCAGCTGCTGTGGCAATGCGCGGCATCCCGGTATTTGCCTGGAAGGGCGAAACACTTGACGAATATTGGTGGTGCACGGCACAGGCACTCTCGTTTCCTGATGGCAAAGGCCCGCAACTCATCGTTGACGATGGTGGCGACGCAACACTTCTGATCCACAAAGGGGTAGCTGTTGAAAAGAATCCGGAGCTTTTATCAGTGGTGGGTTCAAATGCTGAAGAGAAGGCAATCATGACGTTATTGCAGCAAACTTACGTGGAAGCTCCTGATAAATGGCATCGCTCGGCCAGCGAATGGCGGGGTGTTTCCGAAGAAACCACCACCGGTGTTCACAGGCTTTACCAGATGAAAGAGCGGGGTGAACTGTTGGTGCCTGCCATTAATGTGAATGACTCGGTGACCAAATCAAAATTCGATAATCTTTATGGCTGCCGTGAATCGCTTGCGGATGGAATCAAGCGGGCAACCGATGTGATGATTGCGGGAAAAGTGGTTGTAGTGCTGGGTTACGGCGACGTGGGTAAAGGTTCGGCCAAGTCAATGCGCGCTTACGGATCGCGGGTCATCATTACCGAAATTGACCCCATCAACGCTTTGCAGGCTGCCATGGAAGGTTTTGAAGTGACAACCATTGAAGAAGCGCTTAAAGAAGGGCAGATTTTTGTGACCGCCACCGGAAACAAGGATGTGATTACCCTTGAGCATCTGAAACAGATGAAAGATGAAGCGATCGTATGCAACATCGGACACTTCGACAATGAGATTCAGGTGGAGAAACTCGACGCTGATCCGACCATCACCAAAGAAAACATCAAACCCCAGGTTGACCGCTACCGGTTCGCTGACGGACATTCGATTTACCTGCTTGCCGAAGGACGACTGGTGAACCTTGGCTGCGCCACCGGCCACCCGTCATTTGTGATGAGTAATTCATTCAGCAACCAGACGCTGGCACAGATTGATCTCTGGAAAAACCGCGATCATTACGAAATTGATGTGTATCGTTTGCCAAAGATCATTGATGAAGAGGTGGCACGCCTGCACCTTGAGCATCTTGGCGTGAAACTCACCACACTCACCAAAGAGCAATCAGAATATCTGGGCATCCCGGTTGAAGGGCCTTACAAACCGGAGCATTACAGGTATTAAATTCAATTTTTGGTGACCTTTTAGTGACGAAATTCACCGCTGGCCTTTCAAACATCTAAAACGTCAGCACCTTATCGCACTCCACAGTCCATTGGGAAAATTCTTTCATGTTGCTCAGATGAACGCCTTCGATGAATCTGAGGCTGTCGATGCCGCGGGCCTGAGAGCAGCCGCTGCAGCTTTTGACCTCGCCGCCCTGGAGGATTACCGATTTTAGCATCCGCTCGATGTTGTAAAACCCGGTTGGCGTGTTTTGATTGGGTAACCCGCAAAATACAGCGTCAGCCAGGAGAAAAATCTTTACTTCAACTTTTTCCCCATGCTCCTTTTGAAGTGTCATTGCCATCCGTAAAGCGTTGTAGGCTTTTTCAGTTCCATAGGTGGCGTCGTTAATAATGATCAGGATTTTTTGCATAAAAGTTTGAATTACAATCAAAGATTAATTATTTGATACAACCTGTTGATCGTCACTCACTTTTTCAAGTGCCTGTAACCAACGACTGCGTTCCACATTAAATCTTTCCATGTTTGCTTGTTTCACAGGTTCCACCGGTGGGGATTCTACTTTGAGGGGATCAACCGGGGATCCGTTTTTGTAAAACCTGAAATCGAGGTGAGGACCGGTGGAAAGCCCGGTGCTCCCAACATAGCCGATCACTTGTCCCTGCTTTACACGAACTCCGCGTTTGATTCCGGGGCCAAATTTTGAAAGATGAAGATAAGCCGTTGAATAGACAGAATTGTGCTTGATGCGAACCACGTTACCACCACCTTTATTATCCCATTTTGTGTATTCCACCACTCCATCACCGATTGACATTACAGGCGTACCTGTTGCGGCAGCATAATCCACGCCATGATGCGGACGTCTTATCTTGAGTACCGGATGCAAACGACTGTTGGAAAAGGTGGAACTGATGCGGCGGTAATTTAGTGGCGCCTTTAGAAATGCCCGGCGCAGGCTGTTGCCTTCGTTATCAAAATATTCTCCTACACTGTCCTGAACAAAATAGTATGCATACTGGTCTTTCCCAAAATGGTTGAAAGTGGCTGCCAGCACCCTGCCAATCCCAATTCGCTCACCTTCCACATAAACGTTTTCATAAATTACCTTGTAATAATCCCCCTTTTGAATGCCAAAGAAGTCAATGGTCCAGGCATAGATATCCGAAAGAGAAATGGCCAGGTTGGGATCGGTTTTATTGGCCACCATGGCATTCCACAACGAACTGTTGATTACCCCGTAAGCTGTTTCGATGCGGGTTTCCACCTCCTTTTGTCCTCTCCAGGCATGAATGGAATCCTTCAGGCTGTAAACCACATAATCAATGGCAGAAATTTCATAGATAAAATACCTCGCTTTTGGAACTGAATCATTGGTTAAAATGACGGAGTAGTTGTGACCCTGCCTCATCTTTCGCACGTCGAAAATCCTCCTGGTCTCGCGGGCAAGGCGATCAATGGTGGTATAATCAACATTGTATCCAAGCAGGATGTTAGCCAGAAACTGATTGTGCCTGACGGTTTCACTCACCACGGTCAGGGTGTCCACATTAAAACCATACATCATGCGGGGTTCGGCAACTTCAACTTCAACTTCGGAAGGCTTATTGGTGTTGAATTTAAAGATGGGTTTAAAGAAAACAATGATCAGAAGAATGATCATTAAGGCAATAATCGGGATTAAAAATATTTTTAGGCGTTTATGTTGCATAGTCATTTTGAAAACTTGTTAATGATTCAATTCCCGAATTATTATG